>CAYSLW010000120.1:0-6704 GCA_964431955.1 uncultured Candidatus Methanoperedens sp.
GCTGCATGACCGAAATAGCTGCGGCAGGCTCGCTAATAATAGTGGGTTTCAGCGCAGCAGTGGCAGGAGGTTTCGAATTCAAGCAATTGTTACATTCGGTTTTCGACAATGGGATAATACTGGTCGCTTTCTGGGCAGGGGCTGTGGCGATACTGCATCCATACAATGCCTGCCTTGGACCTGACGAGAGGCAGAAGAGATTGCTGTATCTTGCAGGTTCGACAGGGTCGATTGTTATGACTATAGTTGGCATAGCATCGCTCATGACTTTAGGAATGAAAGGAACTGTTACTTTAATGCTCGGAATCATCCTGTGGCTCATCTTCTACAAGAAATTCTGGGATGAGGTCTATAAGGATGCTGCAGCAGTAGTAGGAACAGGATTAATTCCAAAGACGGAGGCATAGATATGAGTCATATACGGGTTGTACCCGAAATGCACCTGATATTGAATCCCGCCACGGGCGTAATAGCAGAAGAGCGAGAAGACGTTGTGGAGTATTCGTTAGACGGGGTCAGGACGCAGCTGGACGAGCTGGACAAAATCGTCACAGACATGATGAACCAGCTTTCGCCCACATCACCGCTGTTGAGCACGTTCCCAGGCAGAGAAAATGCTTCATATAACGCAGGAATAATCACCAATGCATTCTACGGCGCAGTAATAGGGTTCATTGTATCCTTTTTATTGCTGGTTATTTTGAAGGTAGGAGGGATATAAATGGTAAATAAAGTCAAACCTGCGGCAGGATGGCCTGTTGTTAAAGGAGAATACGAATCTGGCAATCCTGAAAATCCCGTTGCTGTAACCACATGCGGCTCGCATCTCAAAGGTGCTCCTCAATTAGCCGCAGGTGCTGCGATTACAGGACCTCATAAGACAGAGAACCTGGGTATTGAGAAGATAGTAGCCAACGTGATATCAAACCCCAACATACGCTTCCTGCTTGTCACAGGTGCAGAGGTCAAGGGGCACATATCTGGTGAAGCAATAATAATGCTCCACAAAAACGGCATCAAGGATAACAGGATTGTTGGCTCAACTGGAGCTATACCCTATATTGAAAACCTGCCTGACGATGCCATAAAGAGATTCCAGGCTCAGTTACAGGTAGTGGACATGATCGGTCCCGAAGATGAGGGTGTCATTGTTGCTAAAATAAAGGAACTTGCCGCAAAAGACCCGGGCGCGTTTGAAGGCGAACCCATGATCATCCAGGTTGGCAAGAAAGAAGAAGCTGAGGAGGTCGGCGGCGTTAAGCCCATGTCGGCTGAGATAGCCACCGTCCAGGCAAGGATTAAGGGAATCCAGGCAGCCACCATCGATATCGGCAATATGAACAAGCTGATGTCCGGCATCTATGCAGGGAAAATAGAGGGCATAATGATTGGCATTGTTGTAGGATTGACCATTCTTGGAATAACGCTATTCGGAGGTGTGTAGAATGGCAGAGAAAGAATACGAATACGGTAAAGGCGTACCTATGGTGGTAGCTCCTTCAATGGCAACCATTGAATCACTGGTTGAAGACATCAGATACAGGGGTCAGTTAATTGCGAGAAACCAGAAACTTGAATCCGGGGTCGGAGCCACATGCGTCATAGGAATAATAACAGGATTTGTTATAGTTCTACTGCTGGTGCTTGTGCCAGTAATGGGAGGGATTTAAATGGCAGACCAGGCGGATAAGGTTCCGACAGTAATCGTAGACCCCGAGGACTACAAGAATATAATCCTGAAACTGAATGAAATCGAAGAAAAGATCGAGTTCACAAATTCAGAGATTCACCAGAGGTATGGAAAAAAGATCGGAAGAGATATTGGAATTCTGTATGGAATATGCGCTGCGCTGATGATAGTCGTGGTATATTTACTGCTGCTGCTCTCACCTGTGCTTCCCAGAATGCAGTCGTTCATCCAGAGCGTATTATTTAAATGAGGTGCTAAGATGTTCAGATTTGATAAGAAACAAGAAGTATTTGAATTCGGCAAGATAAAAGTCGGCGGACAGCCGGGAGAATATCCAACAGTACTGGTCAGTACGATGTTCTACTTAAAGCATAAGATTGTGACTGACGAGGACAAGGGTGTTTTCGATAAAGCCCAAGCAGAGAAGCTGTGGAATACACAGGAAGTGATGGGAGATACAACAGGAAATCCTTATTTCAACCAGCTTGTTGGCGAAACGCCTGAAGCCATCAAAAAATACATCGACTGGTTCGTGGATATCTGTGATGATGTTCCATTCCTGGTGGATTCATCTGACGGTCATGTGAGAGCAGTGGCTGCAAAGTATGCAAAAGAAATAGGCGTGGAGAAGCGCGCCATACACAACTCCATAAACGCAAGCATTGGGGCTGATGAAATCAAAGCGCTCCAAGAAAGCAAACTTACCTCAGCCATAGTGCTTGCATTCAATGCCACAAACCCGAGCGTGGAAGGCAAGCTTGAAATCCTTGAGAAAGGCGGCACAGGGCAGGCAAAGGGCATGCTGGAAATTGCAAAGGAAGTCGGGATAACAAGACCGCTGATAGACGTTGCTGCAACACCCCTCGGAGCAGGTTCAGGTGCTACCATCAGGTCAGTACTTGCGGTAAAAGGGAAATTAGGGTTACCAGCAGGCGGCGGCTTCCACAACATGGCTTCTGCCTGGGACTGGATGAAGAAGTTCAAGAAAGAGGATCCTGAGGCAAAAACCGAGTCATGGCCGCCAGTTGATATCGGCACGAACCTCGTGGCGCAGATAATGGGCGCCAATTTCCTGCTCTATGGTCCCATAGAGAACGTAAAGCGTGTTTTCCCTGCAGTAGCGATGGTTGATATCATGCTGGGAGAAACCGCAAGAGACCTTGGCTTGAGTACCTTAGCTGAGGTGCATCCTATAAAGAAATTGGTGTAGAGATACACCGATTTTTTTCTTTTTTTCTTTTGGCACATAGATATACAGATCGTCTGCTATCCGGGTCAAAAGTTATAATTAGAATGTCCAATTAATCATCTTTTTTGATACCTTATAACAAAAAATCTATATATTTTGACATCGTAATATCCAATATGGTGGACATAACCCTGCTATCCAATCTGAACCCCTGGTGGCGCGATGGAGAAGAGATAGAAAACGATGAAAGGGTCAGAGAATATCTCAGCAGGAAGCATAGGCTCAAAATAGAGCTTGAACCCAGAAACCTGCTTATTGTTGGACCGAGACAGGTCGGCAAGACCACTTCGCTGAAGCTAAAAATCTTCGACCTTATAAAAAATGGGACAAACCCGAAAAATATTTTCTTTTTCTCATGCGAGATGTTATCAAAAAAAGAGGAAATTATCGAAGCCATACAGGAATTTGACAGGCTTGCTGTGGGAAAGAAATACGTTTTCCTTGACGAGATATCGTTTGTAAAAGAATGGCAGAACGCAGTGAAATTCCTGCTGGATTCCCCCATAAGCAGGGATAAGACCATATACATCACCGGCTCATCGACAGCTGGCTTAAAAAAAGAGATGTTCCCAGGAAGGGACATAGAAATCAAAAAATTCCTGCCACTTTTGTTCCGTGAATTCTGCGCTCTTTTTGGGAGCGAGAAGCTAAAGGAACATCTAAAGAGTAAAGTGATTTCTTTATCCGAAACAGGTGTGTATTATTCCTTTATGCCTTTTGCAGACGAACTTGCTTCGTTATTTGAGAAATACCTTTTCTGCGGTGGATTTCCACTCAGCATGTATGGATTGATGGAAAACGGCTCTATAGGAGAGAAAGTTTTTGATACGTATTTCAACTGGATTGTAAGCGATATGGCAAAGCTTGAGCGAAGCGAAAGAATATTCACATCGGTCATTCAGGGCGTTGTAAAAAACTATGGTTCTAAGTTCTCACTTAACTCGATTGCAAAGGAAATGGAAATAGGCTCGCACGTTACCGTAAGAGATTATCTGGAATTGCTGGAGGAACTTTATGTTGTGAGAAGTTTTTTCCAGAAGAAGCGAGAGCGTCCAGCTTACAGAAGCGAGAGGAAAGCGTATTTCATCGACCCTTTCCTGTACAGGGTCTTTTATAGAAGGTTTTTCGGGACATATGAAGTCCCGTATGAGCGGCTGCCACACTTAGTAGAAGGTATAGTGGGCGAGCATTTAAGAAGAACTTTTGAAGATGTTTACTTCTTTTCCGGGAAAAAAGAGATCGATTTCATAGTTAAAGACGCTGGAATAGAGGTAAAATACGGTACTGCAAGCGAAAGAGATTTTCCAAAATCTGACATGAAGACGAAAATCATTCTTTCTAAAAACGAATTCAAAACAACAAAAGAGGTTATGATTGTTCCGATATACATATTTCTTGCGACGTTGTGATACAGAGTCCTGACCAGCGAAGGTTTGTCAATTTGCAAACAGGAAGATTTATACAAGAAAAAACTGTGTAAGCGGAGTATTCTTTAAAAAAAGTTTCTAATTGATATGGAAAATTTATTGATTCAGTTCAGTATCCTTTTTTTATCCCTTGCGGCATTGATAGTTTTCGCTGAAAAATTAATCGATGCCTCTGCGAAGCTGGCAAAAGCCTCTGGCATTACAGAGGCTGTGATAGGACTCACGCTGCTTGCATACGGCACATCGCTCCCTGAGTTTGCGGTAGCCTCTATCTCTGCCCTCGAATCCCACCCAGAACTATCTATCTCAAACGTTTTAGGGTCTAATATATTCAATATTGCCTTCATCCTTGGGCTTGCGGCTTTCATCAGACCTTTAACTGTAAAAGAGGCACACATGAGAGGACGGGATAATTACATGATGGTTGCTGCTGCTCTTCTATTGGTAGCGCTTTTTTTCTTTTTTGGAGGCATATCTCGAATAGCAGGTCTTATGATGGTTTTGTTGGTTATTGGCTATACATACTATTTGCTAAAACACGATCGTACGACCAATCAGTTGAAAAAAGACGAAACGATCTCAAAGCTCAGGGAAGCTGGTATTGTCCTTGCCTGCCTTCTGGCGGTTATTATAAGCGGAAAATTCACCGTGGATTCAGCAGTTGCGGTCGCAAAGGGATTCGGGGTGACAGAATGGCTCATTGGCGCAACCATAGTAGCGGCTGGCACATCGTTGCCTGAACTTGCGGTGAGCATAACTGCAGCAAAAAAAGGATTCTTCGGCATGTCTATTGGCAATATCATTGGCTCAAATATATTCAATATCCTCTGGGTTCTTGGATTTGCAGCAGCAATAAATCCGCTTTATCTTGAGTTTGCGCAGATAAAGTGGGACAGCGTGTTTTTGCTTGGAGTGACCTTTCTCTTAGCATATCATTTGATCAGAACAAGAGTATCTCGAAGCGAAGGTGCGCTATACCTTGCTATTTACCTTGGCTACATCATCTACCTATTAACTTAAAGAGCTGTACAGCGCATATTGCAGCAAATGAAAGCACTCATATTCGACCCGTTCTCAGGCGCTTCAGGCGACATGATTATCGGCGCTCTCATAGACCTTGGAGCAGACGCCAAGAAGGTAAAAGAAACCATGGAAGCTGCTGCTGATGTGGAAGTGGAGATATTAAAAACAACTAAAAAAGGATTATATGCACACTCGGTTAATGTATCCGCCAGAAAAGAAGGGAGTTTAACGCTTGCGAAAATCATAGATCGAATAAAATCCCAGAGCCTTCCGGATGATGTTAAATCAGATGCGATTTCCATCTTCAACATCCTGGGTTTTGCCGAGGCAGAAGTACATGGCGTAAGCCTTAAAAAACTGCATTTCCACGAACTGGGGCAGGAGGATGCCATTGCTGACATTATTGGAGCCTGTGCTGCATTTCATGAGCTGAGTTTAAAGAATTATATGAGCTACTGCACATCCATATCCGCAGGGAAGGGCAAAACTTCGTTCTCCCATGGGAAATTCCCTGTGCCTGCGCCTGCAACGCTTGAGATCTTAAAAGAATATTCCCTGCCATGGCAGTTTGGGTATGTGGAAGGGGAATTGCTCACGCCTACTGGTGCTGCGCTGCTTGCTCATTTTGTCACCGAAGCAGGTGCCTGTCCTCCAATGAAGATAGAACGAATAGGGTATGGAGCAGGTAGCAGAGACACTCCTGCCCCCAATGTCCTCCGGATTATAGCAGGCGAGATTGATGAGGCTCTTATCCCGGACAGAATCGAGATGCTTGAGACTAACGTGGATGATGTCACAGGTCAGGTGCTGGGAAATCTTATAGATGAGTTGCTCATGGCGGGCGCGCTGGACGCTGCTATAATACCAGCCACTATGAAAAAAGGGAGAAGCGGTAACATAATCCAGGTCATCGCAAAACCCGAGGATTCGGATAAGCTTGCAAGGAAAATAATCGAAGAAACAGGCTCGCTTGGCGTGAGGCTAATCCCTGTGAAACACAGGTTGATTGCAGAGAGGGAGATGGGAAAAGTGGACGTTACTATAAACAACAGGGCGTTCTCGATAGGTGTTAAGATTGCCAGAGATTTACGGGGCGTTCTGCTGAATATATCCGCTGAGTTTGAGGACTGCAAGAAAGCAGCTCATGAGTCAGGTATTCCTGTAAGGGATGTTATCAGGCTTGCAGAGGAGAAGGCACGGAGAAGAGAAACCGCAGATAAGCGTACTATTAACACTTTCGGTCAACTTTAGCCAATGAGCGCTGGGGTTGCGACCCCAGACCCTGTGGACGCGCCGCCGATGGCGGAGTTTAACC
>CAYSLW010000121.1:0-6687 GCA_964431955.1 uncultured Candidatus Methanoperedens sp.
ATCCAAACGGACGGGATAAACAGGATTGACAGGATAGATATTTATCCTGTTCATCGTGATCTGATATCGAAATGCGTTTATAGTTTCCTATACATCAAGAAAATCGATAATAGTATAAATATCTGCAGCCAATAAGATTTGGAGTAATAATGTCTATCGAAATAATTTTTAAGGATGCAAAAGTTACAAAGCCTGAAGATAATCAGCCCGAACAGATAAAGAAGATCTTTCCTCATATTTCGCCAGTGAGAGAAGGAGATCTCGTGGCGATAAAAATACATCCTGGAGAATACGGCAACACAACCCACGTTAGACCCGTAATCGTGAGAACAGTGGTTGACCTTGTAATAAAGGCAGGAGGGATACCTTTTGTGACCGACACCACCACGTTATACCGGGGTATGAAACTCAATGCTGCAGACTTGATAAAAGGTGCTGCAATGAACGGTTTTACGCATGCAAGCATGAACGCCCCGTTTATTGTGGCGGATGGACTGAGGGGCGGCGATGGAAAAGAGGTGCAGCTCAACGGCGAGGCGCTGGAGAGCATCACAGTGGCGTCTGCAATCGCGGAAGCAGATTCTATGATAGTGGTATCTCATGGAAAAGGGCATCCTGGCTCAGGATTCGGTGGGGCTGTGAAGCATCTGGGCATGGGCTGTCTTGACCGCAAAGGCAAGATAAAGGTTCATGAGGTGGGGAGACCCACAATCGACCCTGAAAAATGCATACTTTGCAACGATTGTGTGGAAGTATGTCCGTGGGGCGCCATCACCCCGCCTAATATCGACCATTCAAAATGCTGCGGTGAGTTATCCTGTGCCGATGCCTGCGAGCAGGAAGCCATCATTCCGCCTCCCGATGCCACTGATAAGATGCAAAAAAGGTTGGGCGAGGCTGCACTTGGTCCGATAAAGGCATTGAAAGGAAGGATTGGATACATTAACTGGGTATACGACCTCACACCCGGGTGCGATTGCTTTAATTTTTCAGGCGAGAGATTCGTGGAAGACATCGGGATACTTGCAGGAAGAAACCCTGTGGCTATCGATGCTGCGACAATCGATCTGATCAATGAAAGAATGAAAAAGACCTCGTATTTAAATACGAGGACTAATGGCAGGTCGATAAACCATGTCTGGGGCGTGAATCCCTGGGTACACATCGAAACGGCTGAAAAAATAGGGTGCGGTAGCAGGAAATACAGGCTCAGGAATCTGGAATAAAAGTTTCAATACATAAAGTTAATAAATACAGGAATTAAGTATAGATTAGAGACAGAGTAACCAGTGATTCTTGGCAATTTTAAAAACGAAAAGATGCGAGGTAAAACCATGTCGAAACTTAAAAAGCGGGAACTGGAAAGGAAAGGCGAAAAAAAACAGAAGATTCTGGAGAATAAACTGATAGAAGAGCATCTTGCGGACTTAACAAAAACAAAAGTAGAGCTTGAGGAATTGCCTGAGGAAGAAAAGTGAAGATAAAAGTAAAGCTCCTTTCAGGGGGCGTTAAAGAGCAAAACACGGAAGTTTCAAAGGATTCTACATACGAAGAACTGCTTGAATCCCTTCACATTAATCCCGAAATAGTTCTGGTATTCCGAAACGGTGCTCCTGTGCCGCTGGATGAGAAAGTGTCTTTAGATAACGTGGAAATCCTGAGGGTTGTGACTGGAGGGTAAATTAGAGCATTCATGCAGTTAACAGACGCTTATGGAAGGACAATAAAAAGCCTGCGAATATCCCTCACCAACCGCTGCAACCTGAAATGCATTTATTGCCATCGTGAAGGCGAAACGCGGGATATAAAGATTGAGATGAATGCCAGGACTATTGCAAACATAGTCAAGGCTTCAAAGACTTTTGGTATAAGCAAGGTAAAATTCTCCGGCGGAGAACCTTTGATGAGGGATGACTTTGAAGATATTATCGCAGCCCTTCCTGAACTAAAGGACATCTCAGCTACGACCAACGGGATATATCTCGCGTCGAGGGCAGAGAGCCTTGCCGATAGCGGGCTTTCTCGTATCAATATCAGCCTTCCTTCCCTTTCGCCTGAAAAATACAGGAAGGTCACGGGAGGAGATATAAGCAGAGTATTAGCAGGAATTAATGCCGCGGTTGAGTGTCTGGCGCCTGTCAAACTCAACATGGTGCTGCTCAATGGGATAAATGATAATGAAATAATAAAAATGATGGATTTTATCCGGAAGTATGAAGGAAAGGTTATACTGCAACTAATAGAATTGATGGATTTTCAAAAAGCAGCGAAGTACAAGGTCAATATAAATGAGGTAGAGCAGTTCCTGGAATCAAAAGCTTCGGATATCAAAGAACGCGCACTGCATCGAAGAAAGAAATATTTTATAGATGGGGTTGAGGTCGAACTTGTCCGTCCAATTGATAATTCACATTTCTGCGCCAACTGCAGCAGGCTGCGCGTCACTTCAGACGGAAGGCTTAAGCCCTGTCTTTTCAGGAATGACAATCTGGTGGATGTAAATAATAAAGAGCCGCAAGAAATCGTGGAGTTGCTGAAGCTAGTAATGGATAAAAGAGAACCGTTTTATAAGGGTTGATTATAATGCGGCGGCTCTTTATGGACTTTCTTGATAAAGCTGTATTCGAATATTTCGCTTTCGGGTATTTCTCTCAAGATGTATTTTAACCTGTGAAGCACGGGCACAAAAGCCATCGTAGAGGCAACAAACTCAGGAGAAAGCGAGGCGCAGTATTTTGGAGAAATGCCGTAAGCTTCAAGAACAAAACTCTCATCCATGATTCCCGTGAGTTTCGAGACAAGCCTCGCAGCTTCCACAGGGTTTGCCCTGATGAAATTACTGGCTTTTTCATGCATCTCTAAAAATCTTAAAATCACATCAGGATGCTGCATCAACTCTTTCCTGATAACTATCCCGTAGCTGGGGTTATTCTGCCAGAGAGCGTGCGGCGGTATGACTATTTTTGCGCCGCAGGCACGCGCCGCAGCCACTGCAAGAGATGGCGTGCCCACGGCAGCCTCTATCTCTCCATCCGCCAGCGCCTCAAGCACAAAGTCTGTCCATGCGAAGTTCTTTACACTGATGTTGAGCTTTGCCTCCTGTAAAGCATTGTTAATAATGACATCGTGGATAGAGCCTTTTGGCGGAGAGCTGATAACCTTTCCTTCAAACTGTGCCAACACAGAATTCCGCTCCTCCAGCTCATCAAGCGTACTGTATTCCTTCTGAGCAATCAACACCGTCCCTTCCACATGACCTCCAGCCACGCATATAATCGAAACTCCCCGGTCAATGCCGATAATGGCAGGAGGAAGACCCAGATATCCAATGTCGATTTCCTCGTTTGCAAAAGCCGACACTATGTCCGGACCCGAGGCGAAGAGTTTCCAGTTTGCATGAATGCCCGCTTTTTCCAGCCAGTCTGTGCCCATCAGGATGAAGGAGGTGTGGTACACGGTGGAAAGGTGACCGACGTTGATGGGTTTTAGAGTACCCATATTATTTTTTTCCTCGTATTTTTCATACCTCT
Source organism: uncultured Candidatus Methanoperedens sp. (assembly GCA_964431955.1). Lineage (GTDB taxonomy): Archaea > Halobacteriota > Methanosarcinia > Methanosarcinales > Methanoperedenaceae > Methanoperedens. The sequence continues at coordinate 3,531 of CAYSLW010000121.1, forward strand.
TTATCAAATCCAGAAGAGCATCGTATACACCAATTTTTTTGCAGGTATTCTTTAGATATTCCATGTTAAGAGACTCGCGCTGCCTTGCATATATACCGAGAACGTCGTTCAGATCTTGCTCGCGTGAAAAGAGTAACTTGTTTGCAATCGTGTCTTCGGGAGAAGCTATGTAAATTACAATGTCGTTAATTTTTATTTTTTTCTTGTTCATGAGCACCCTTTCATCCATCTCGGTATAAACTCCCTTGATGTCCAGCCTGAACATCGTTTCTTTATCCTCAGGTGTGCAGTGGGATTTCTCCTTAAGCGCTGTTCGCATATCATATTCATCTGCATAGAAACCGTTTTCTTGCAGGAATTCCACAAACGCCGGTATATCCTTATCAGCAAGCTGAACAACATAATCAATATCCATCGTTGTCCTTGGAGTGCCGTAGAATAAAACAGCGATTCCTCCGACAATCACGTATTCCATGTTGTTCTCGCTCAGGAAGCTGCATACCAGCTTTAAAATTTCTTCAATCTTTCTCATGCGCCGTCTTTTCTGCTTTCAATGCAAAATCAATCAAATTCAGCCCCTGAATAAGAGTCGAAATCCCAGAAAATTTCCTTGCTCTCAATGCATCCCTTATCAGTTCTTTTTCGGTTGTCTCTCTGACTTTTCTTCTGAATTCTTCCAGTTTTATCTTTTCAGCATGCTTGGGTCTGTATCGAGATTCAGCCTTTGATTTCAACTATGCCACCCCAAAATATTCACTAAATCAAGTATAATTCTGGAATTGGAATCTTTCTTGAGAAGACCCATCACCAGAACATTAGTATCAAGATACACGCGAATCAAGCAGACCTCTTCTCACGTATTTCGTGTATCATTTTATCCATATCCTCTTCTGAAATTTCAACATCTTTTTCAGACTTCAGCTTCTTCCAGTAATACTTATGAGAATTAATGAGGACAGAAAGCTCACTCTCGATCAGTCTTCTGAGAGCCAGCGCCGCGACGAACAATAATTTTATTACACCCAAATTTTTCATATTCTTTACCTCCTATCTAAGTTTTAAATTGTCATTTATACTTCCTAAAACTGATCATATATTTTCATCCAAAGTAGAACTTATAAACCCTTTTAGCTATTTCAACACATTTCTTAGCGATATCCAGTGATTCAATTGCATCATCCTTATTGAATATTTCCCATGGTGATCTGTACGTATCTTCATCTCCATAATCAGTTTTAAGATGCTCCTCAAATCCAAGTCTCTCAAGAAGAGGAATGATACACCTTACATCATCGACCAGTTCCTGGTTTATCTCATCTTTATCCAGGAGATCGGCGACCTGTCTTGCCGGGTTGTGGCTTTTCTCAACAGGTCTGAAGCATGCTATTATCGTTTTTCCTGAATTTTCAACTGCAAGCTGGGAATTATCCACGCATGAGCGCCAGCGAGAAAGTTCCAAATCCTGAAGAGCTTCAGCCAAGAACCCTTCGGCAAGCTCAAGCCTGTACCTTGATTCAGCCTGTGACTTCAACAAGACCACCCCAATCCAGTTCCCATCCAGGTTTCTTAGGAGAATTCCATTGCCATAAAAATTCATCATCTTCTTTAATTCGATAAAGAGAAGAGTCCTTTATGATCTTTCTTATCTTCCTTAACCGATTCTCCATAAATCCATCTTTATCTACCAGTATCTTTCCGTCCAGCGCAATATCCAGATAAAGCGGAGGGAAAAATGAATCAAATTCCATGTGAGTTTTTGCCAGCACCTGGACTTTCTCATCAAAATTCAATAATGGTTTTCTGATGTAGCCCATTCTTGCAAGATGACGTTCTGGTAGATGTGCTGCGATGATTAAAATATCAAAATCGCTGTTCTCCTTATGATCTCCTCTGGCTCTGGAACCAAAAATCACCATAGCAATAAGTTCATCTCCCAGATAAGATTTATACGCTTCAACAAGCCGTGATTCAAATTCAATATTCATATGCATTGGTCAATCGCCTCGCCAATGCAGCGATTTTTTCTGAAGCTCAAGTGACGTATATTGGTCACGAAAATCCCGCAATGCTCCGGCCCAATCCTGCTGCAGTTTTTTTCCACTCTTTGCCTTTCTTCTCTCTATCAAGAACTCGATAAAATCTTCGACTTCATGCTGGAGTTCAGGCGGTAACTCCTTAATCTTTTGTTCGATTCGTATCATATTTATATCCTCTTATCATTTATCAACTAACTTATTGATCGCCTCTGCAAATTCATACAGATCATCAATATCCTCCTTCAGGTAATGGTATGCCCTCGAATCGTCCACGTTTCCATACCTGTGAACAAGTAGATTCCTGAAGCTCACCATATCCTCAAGCCGGGCTTCCAATTTCTTCGGTATTATTTTATTATCAGCAAGCTTCCTGATGGCATCCCTGTTATCCTTTGGCAGCCCCAGCCCTTTGCCCGCGATTATCAGGTTGCATATATCCAGAACATCCTCACATGCAAGTTGAAATGTCCTCTCACAGGCTCTCCTTGTTACCCGATCCTCAAGATATTCATCCTCCTCATCCGGAATATCATCGTTAAGCTCTGTGATATAAACTTGAAGCTCGCTCAATTTGTCCTTTATTCTTTCGATATCCATATTCAACCAGCTCTCATCTTCCGCATGCGTTCCCCTGCTGCTTTGTTGTAATACTCCCTGTATCTCTTGTAGCCCGCATATTCTAAATCCGTCTCTTTCCCCAGCGTCAATAAATGATACATGTCCTTTGAGTAAAGCACCTTCCCTTCCTCGAAAATCCTCTTTCTTATATGGATCGGCAGTTCGAAATATAATGAAATGTCCACACCGGAAGGCATCATAGAATCAAGGGATAATCGCTCTTTTAAGCCTGGTTCTCTTGAGGGGACTATACAAATATCAATATCTCGTCCGGACTTTCCCCTTGCTCTTGAGCCAAAGAGCAGGACACTGTCCACAAAATTTAATTTTTTTAACAGCTCAATAATTTCATCGATTTTTCCTTCAACAGTTGCGCTCCTGCTTTTTTTATCTTTATTCATATTTTTCTCCTTCTTATGAACAAAGCTACGAACAATATCCCAATAATTGCTAATTCTCCAGCAAATCCTGGTGTTTTTGAGGCAGCGCCACCATCACTTGTA
>CAYSLW010000122.1:0-1958 GCA_964431955.1 uncultured Candidatus Methanoperedens sp.
ACATGAACGCTGTAGACCTTAGAGCCTCCGCTTTTCAAAGCGGAGAGTATGTCAGCTTTTACACCCGCACTGCCACCCCCCTCTTCCTCAGATAATCCTTCGCTTCCCCAATCGTATATTCCCCGAAATGGAAGATGCTCGCAGCCAGCGCAGCATCCGCTTTTCCCTCTGAGAAAGCTTCGTATATATGTTCAAGATTCCCCGCGCCGCCTGAGGCTATTATCGGGATATCCAGTGTCTCAGAGAGCGTTCTTGTAATGGGTAAATCATACCCGTCCCTCGTGCCGTCCCTGTCCATGCTGGTGAGCAAAATCTCGCCCGAACCCAGTTCTTCCACTTTCTGCGCCCACTGTACAGCATCTATACCTGTGGGCGTCCTTCCCCCGTAGATGACAACCTCGTACCAGGCAAATGTTTCGTCCTCAAGCTCGATTATGGTCTTGCCCTTATTAACATCAAAATTGCGCCTGCAGTCGATGGCAGTAACGATGCACTGCGAGCCGAATATCTCAGAGGACTCTTTCACAAAGTCAGGGTTCTTCACAGCAGCGGTATTTATCGATACCTTGTCCGCACCGGCGCGCAGGATGTTCCTTATTGCATCGATGCTGCTTATTCCGCCCCCTACCGTTAAAGGAATAAAAACCTCGTCCGCAGTCTTCTCTATCACCTCTATCATCGTTCTCCTGCGCTCATGCGAGGCTGTGATGTCTAAGAAAACAAGCTCATCCGCCCCCTGCTCGTTGTACCTCTTGGCAAGCTCCACAGGGTCGCCCGCCTCCTTTAAGTTGATAAACTCGATCCCCTTGACCACGCATCCTCCTTCTTTATCAAGGGTCACATCGAGGCAGGGAATTATTCGTTTTGTGAGCATTGTGCTTTTTTAGGGTCTATGGAATGAAATAGTTTTGGTGACAGTAATAACTTATTTTTTAATTGTCGTCTCCCCGAGCACCCTCTTAACCAGAGGCGCATCACCGAAAACGTCTTTGCGCTTGCCTTTTCCATTGATATAAACAGCAACAAGCGTTATGGTAAGCCCGATAGAAGGATTTGCCGCAGTCACGCTCATGCCGACAAGAGCGAGGGCGCCCGCAGCCATGCCCTTCAGCGCACCCTTTCGATACGATTCAATCTTAGTTCTGTGGTAGATGCGAATATCCCTCAAAGTCAGGAAAACAATCGTGATGAAACCGAATGCAGCGATGTACACATACATGCTACACCAATTGGGAAACTTTTTCAGGTTTTATGCGCTTCAGGTATTCTTTCATCATTGCCGGAAACGATTTTGCATCCACGAAACGAAGACCAAGCTGTTCAGCCCATTTCTGGATACCGATGTCGCTTGCCACCACAGCGGCATCAAGCTCTTTTGCAAGCAGCAGCACGTCGAGATCAGGCGCGCTGTCAAGGATGCCATATCGCAAGGCATTCCTGTACTTATCCCTGAAATTGCTGATGATTCCCCCTATCACGTTGCGCTCGATCTCAGGCTCAATCTCATGCTTTGATTTGGCTTTTGTGGTGCGGAAAAGGCACTCGGTGGCAGACTCCCATATCGCGTCCTCTGCCACGTTCATCCCTTTGTTGATTCTGCCGCGCATGAAATCCACGTAATCATAGAAAATCCTGGAGGGGATTTTCACCTCGTACCTGTCAGGTGTTTTCTTTACAAGCCAGGTATCTATTTTTGCCAGCGTCTCCTCGTTGCAGCCGTTGTTTTTTGCGAAATCCCTCATCTCATCGTATACAGAAGGAAAAGGGATGTAGCAGCTTATCCCGAGATGAAGGCGCGCCTCGGCAATTGTATCAAGGATGCCGCCCATGGCAATACAGAGCGTACCCCCCTCAAGTTCTCTTGTCTGCGTATCGGTGAGGGCGCTGGTATCAAGAACGAATCTCTGGCGAATCATATAAACAATTATTATCTTTATCGAGTTAAGAATCTTTCTGTT
>CAYSLW010000122.1:2058-6604 GCA_964431955.1 uncultured Candidatus Methanoperedens sp.
GACATAGAAGTGAAAATAATCTTAGAAGGTTCAGGCAATACAGACATCAACACCGGCATTGCATTCTTTGACCACATGCTCAACTCCTTTGCAAAACACGGCTCCCTCGACCTCGCTGTAAAAGCGCGCGGGGATCTCACTGTAGATGACCACCATACCGTAGAAGACGTGGGCATAGCACTGGGCAGCGCAATTCAAAAGGCACTGGGAGACAAATTGGGGATTGAGCGCTTCGGGGAAGCCAGGGTGCCCATGGATGAAGCGCTTGCTACTGCAGCGGTCGACCTCAGCGGGCGCAGTTTTCTTGCCTTCAATGCAGCGTTTGCAAACCAGAAAATCGGGGGCTTCAATCCCCAGAATACGCGCCATTTTTTTGAATCATTGACTGGCAACGCAGGTATTAACGCCCATCTCTCTGTTACGGGAGAGAACGACCACCATAAAACAGAAGCTCTCTTCAAAGCATTCGGGATTGCATTAAAAAGAGCGGTCAAGATAAGCGGCACAAGCGTGCCCAGTACAAAAGGGATTCTATAGCTCCCTCTTCAGGATACTTCCTGCAATGAACGCCAGGAGAGCAAATAACATAGCTACCTTAAAATATACGGAAGATGCGGAGGGGTTCCTTTTTAACACAAGCGCCACAGCATACAAAAAAAATACATCCGCTATCCCGACAACAAGGAGATAATATTCATTGAATAACTCCATGAAATAAGGCAGGGGGCTCAGGAGAACCGCCAGAAGCCCGAACGCGCAGGCAGTATATGCAGCAGGTCTTTCCCCGATTTTAATAGGAAGGGTTATTGCACCGTCTTTCCTGTCCCCTTCCATATCCTCGATTGATTTTACGAGCTCACGCGCAAGCGAAGCCAGCACGGACAGGAAAAATAGCACGAGCGTGAATCTGATCCCCTCTATTCCAAAGGCTGCGCCACCGAACAGGAATGTTGAACCAGAGAGATAACTCACGCTCAGGTTCCCCACAAAGACCTTCCTTTTCAGGGAAAAAGCGTAGAAATACAGAAGCAGCGAGTTAAAGACCGCAATGAAAAAAGGGATGCGTGAGGAGCCGACAAAATAAGAAATTATAATACTTGCTGCAAATAAAGCAATTGAAAACACGAAAGCGGATTCTTTTCTTACTCTTCCCGAAGGTATGGGGCGAAAAGGGCGGTTAACAGCATCAATGCCTGCATCGAAATAATCATTAATGGCATTCCCCGCGCCAGTGATAAGGAAAACCGCGGCAAAAATAAGCGGCACCCATATAACCTCTCCGGGTACGGCGCTGTACGCTATGGCTGCACCAATCACGCTCGCAAGCCCTGCCATGGCGCAGTTGCGGTATCTCATCAGTTCCAAAAAAACAATCAAATTAATCACCACGACCCACTTCAAGCATCCTGTCGAGTGCCTGTTTTGCTTTTATCCCTGTCTCCTCAGGGACTTTTATCACATGCTCGTTTCTTTCAAGCGCGTGAATAATGCTCTGCAGGGCGTTCATTTTCATGTTGGGGCAGACTGCGTATCTTGTTGCAGGAATGAAGGTCTTATCAGGATTTTCTTTGCCCAACCTGTGCAAAAGTCCGATCTCAGTGCCTATAATAAACTCACTTTTTGCAGAAAGCCTTGCATATTTTAGCATACCCTCTGTGCTCAGAACCTTATCCGCCAGAGATACGACATCAGGTCTGCACTCGGGATGAACCAGCACCAGAGCCTCAGGATGCTCTTCTTTCTCAAGCAGTACGTCGCCGGGCAGTATCAGGTGATGGGTAGGGCAGTACCCATTCCAGGGGATGATTTTCTTTTGGGTATGGGCTGCTACATAAAGCGCAAGATTCCTGTCAGGCACGAAGATTATTTCTTTTTCAGCTAAAGAATTCACCACTTTGATTGCATTCGAAGAAGTGCAGCATATATCGCTTTCTGCTTTAACTGATGCAGGCGTGTTCACATAACAAACAACAGCGGCATCGGGATATTTTTCCTTTTCGAGATTTATTGCCCCTGGGGTTATCATGGCAGCCATGGGGCACTGGGCGGAAAGTTCAGGCATAAGCACTGTCTTTTCAGGGTTCAGTATGGCTGCGCTCTCCACCATGAAGTCCACACCGCAAAAAACAATTGTATCTGCGCCGCTGGAGATGGCTTTCTGGCTTAAACCAAAGGAATCTCCCACAAAATCCGCAATGTCCTGCACATCGCCGCGCTGGTAATTATGCGCCAGGATTATTGCATTTCTCTCTTTTTTTAATTGTTCTATTCTATTTACTTCATCCATATTCCGTGCCAAACAATTATCCTATTGCTTAAATTGTTTTCTAACGTCATGGCAATATTATTGAGGGTTGAGATACTGTATGGCTTATATGCGGAAGAACACACGCCTTATCCTGGCTCTCGATGTTACAGACAAAAGAACAGCAGTTTCTATATCAAAGGAAGCAGCAGAGCATGTGGACGCCATAAAGATAGGCTACCCTCTTGTTCTGGGCGCAGGAATTGGGATAATTGATAGGATTTGCGAATTTGCGCCTGTAATTGCCGATTTTAAAGTGGCTGATATCCCGAATACCGCGAAGACTATATGCAGCCAGGCATTTGAAGGAGGCGCCAAGGCAGTTATCGTGCACGGTTTTACAGGGCACGACAGTCTTCTTGAGTGCATCAGAACGGCGAAGGAGTACAATGGTGATATTTATGTAGTCACGGAAATGAGCCATCCAGGGGCAGTTGAGTTCATGGCGCCAAAAGCCCTTGAGATTGCAGCGCTTGCCCTTGAATGTAAAGCTTCTGGCGTGGTGGCTCCTGCAACGCGCCCTGAAAGAGTAAAGCAGATACGAAATATCGTAGGCAATTTAACAATAATCTCACCAGGCGTTGGGGCGCAGGGCGCAAGTGCATCGGATGCCATAAAGGCTGGCGCGGATTATGTTATCGTGGGGCGCACTATTTATAACTCAAAGACCCCAGGAAAAGAAGCCGAAAAAATAGCAAAGGAGATCGAAAAGCTGGCAGGTAAATGAGAGTATATGCTTGATTTACCAAGGTTGATGCTGGGCACTTCTCCTTTCATTGGTGCAGGTCAGTTTGGTTCAAAGTCTCAGGATTACAGGAGGCGCTTCTTTGATACGCCTGATAACATGACCAGGCTTTTTGTGCATTCAGCCAAACTTGGAGTTAAAGCTGTTCAGCTTGTCGGCTATCAACCTCTGGTTGCGGCGTTGAGGAAAGCGCAAGTGACTGCTGGTGATTTCTTTGTTGCGGTCACGATTCCCAGAGGAGACTTTGCTTCAAACCTTGGTCTTGTTTCATCTCTTGAGCCTGAGTTCGTTTCGGTGCATGCTCAGTTCTGTGATGGGATTGATGCTATGCTAAGTGAGTGGATCGATATGATAAAAGATACAGGAGCTAAGCCTGCTGCTTCTACCCATTCTCCAGGCACGACCATTCCGCTGCTTGATAACCTGGGTTTTGAGGCATATCTTGCGCCCTTGAATCCCATCGGTTATGGTATGGAACCAGATGTTGAAAGCACGTTAAAGGCTGTTGAGCATACAAAGAAAAAAGTTTTGGCTATCAAACCTCTGGCTGCAGGAAAACTTTCCCCGGATAGGTCGGTGTTTGAATTCATCTACAAGTATGCAGACTCCATCGCGGTTGGAATTACTTCTGAGGATGAGATGGTGGAAACCTATTCAGCAGCCCTGGTACGTGGATAAGGATTCCGGCACTCATTTCTTGAGCCTGGTAAGAAATTGCTTTATTCTTGCGGACTTGAAGATGTGCCACTTCTGGGCGGGGTGCGACATGAGGTATCTGATCAGCATCCATAGGAGAAAATGAACTGTAAAAATATCAGTAAAGGTGTTTATCGTTCATCTTGTAATATATTTAGAAATATTTAAACATCAGCAAGTCATAAGGAACAGAAGGTATCTGGTTCAAGGAGATTCTAAAATGCCCAGGGGTAAAAAAACCACAAAAATCGAAACTACTGCCGAATCCTACGATCATAAGCAAGAAACTACCCTGCGCCCCGACATCGGACTGCAGGCGCAGTTCAGGCAGAAGCGCGACCCGAAAAAGTATCGTTATGACTCCTCCCTCTCACCTGAGCTTTCCTGGGACATAAATGCAGAGCGAGAGAAAGCAGAGGCAATGATCGCGAAGATCCGCGAAGCAAAGACTCTTGAAGAAGCAAAATCCGCGGCTGACGCGCTGGCGCATCTGTCAAAGCCATACCTTAACTGGACAGGGAAGGCGGAGCGCGGCGAGTTCACGGTACCCACGCTGCCTCTATTCGTGCATGAGCGCCTCTCCACAAAAGCGATACTGGAGTCGCTCAAACGCAGAAAGCGCGATAAGACGCAGCAGATGACGCTGTTCGGCGATGTGGATTTAGATCTCACCGACAGGATTCTGCGCGCCTACGAACATAAAACGCCATGGGTGAACCGGATGATACTTGGCGATTCGCTTGTGGTGATGAACAGCCTGCTTGAGTACGAAGGCATGGGCGGCAAGGTGCAGATGATAT
>CAYSLW010000123.1:0-6594 GCA_964431955.1 uncultured Candidatus Methanoperedens sp.
CATTTTTCAAAAACGGAGTGCATGACGCTCATTCGTATATCCATGCTTCGTCCACTCTTGAGTACTCGATTATCTCGGAATCCTTGAAATGGATGCTTATCTCCCTTTTCGCAGATTCAAGCGAGTCGCTAGCATGGACTATATTGCGTCCCGTATCAAGCGCAAAATCGCCCCTGATAGAACCCGTGGCTGCATTCATGGGATTGGTAGCGCCGTTTATTGCGCGCATGACAGAAACCGCATTTTTCCCTTCAACAACCATTGAGACCGAGGGCCCCGATGTAATAAAACTGACCAACGAATTAAAAAAAGGTTTCTGGGCATGTTCAGCATAATGTTTTTTTGCCAGATCCATAGAAATCGTATTCATGCGCATGGCTACTATTTTAAATCCGCGCCGCTCGATGCGGCGTATCACTTCGCCAACCAGCCCTCGCTGCACGCCGTCTGGTTTTACCATCACGTAGGTGCGCTCCACTATCCCGCCTTTTACGCTGTTTTCCCTCTTGCTTTACGTCCCGCCTCAGTCCACCTGACCTTGCGGGGGATTCTGCCGAGGTCTGAATTCCCCTGACATTTGGATGAACAAAAATAGAATACTGTCCCGTCTTTCTTGGCGTACAGTTTACCTGTGCCGGGTTCTATAGCGCCGCCGCAGAAAGAGCATTTCTTTTTTTCCATGGTTTCTCACCTTGACATTAATTTCTTTGCTTCTCTTGATGTTTCAAGAAGTATCAGTATATCACCGAGTTTAACAGGTCCGACCACATTTCGGGTGATAATCCTGCCTTTATCCCTGCCCTCCAGTACCCTGCATTGTACCTGCATGGCTTCTCCATGCATGCCGGTTTTGCCGACTACTTCAATTATTTCGGCAGGAAATCCCGCGTCTTCATCTGCCATTGTATCACTTCTTCAATGCCTGGACTTTCTGCGCCACTTCTTCAACTAATTCTTTGCCCTTTCCCGGTTCAACGATTGCAGCGGCTCCGCTGCCCACGCTTAATCCGCAGGCTGCGCCAAGTTCAACCTGTTTTTTGACATATATATACGGCGTATTCTTTTCCTCGCACAGTGCAGGGAGGTGCATTACAATTTCAGGCGGGTTGATATCCTCGCCTATTAAGACAAGTTTTGCAATACCGCGTTCGATTGCTTTTGTAACTTCGTTTGTTCCTTTCTTGATCTTTCCTGTATCCCGTGCCAACTCAAGAGCTTCTAATGCTTTGTTGGATAACTCTGCGGGAACTTCAAATTTGATATACATTTGTGCCATATTAATTACTCCTTCAGGATTTTATTCCTTCATCATTCATCCGATTAAAAGTATCGGCGTTCCTTACATCATCAAGAGGTATATATTTTGCGCTAAGAGATTTCTTCGTTCAATACACTAAAAAGATCAGGTGATACTATCCTGACATAGGTATAATTTCCGCTTGTTGTTATGTTATATTGTTCAAAACCCATTTTTGTGCTGTTGGCTTCTAACCCGTTGAGTTTTTCCCGAGTGCCTGGGTTCACATCCATGTATGCGGTGGTCCTTTCATAATTCCCATTGGTTGTTCGGATACCCATATAAAATTGTTTTGCAAAGGTCACATTTGAATTTATTGTCTGGAACGGTGCTGATTCTACTTTGCCAAGCAGCCCACCATACTGGTCATAAGCAGTGGTTGTTTTGTTCAGGCTATAGATGATTTTTAGAACGTCAATTGCTGTTTGCTGTGGTGCGAAAACAACAGGATTTCCCATTATATTGAATATACCATTATATTCACCCTGCCTTCTGAGAATAGGGGGATATGAATCGGGTAGTACTATGTACTCAAAATCATTTTTCTCAGGGAGTATCGTGCTTAACAGCAGGAACGAGTTGTTTTGCAGTCCAGCATAATACATCTTTGTAGTATTTGACTTATAAATTTTTGAATCTACTTCATTGATAAGTGAACCAATCCCCCCGTCTTGCCTTACCCACTGTATCATCTGCGGCGTCATGCTTTCGATATCTGCATAATTGGCAGTCACCGCACTGGGGGGCGTCATGTTTAGCGCATCTGAAATAGAATAGAACGGCTGGTTCACAACCCAGAATTCAGGATTATATTTTTCCTGTTGCGATTGCTGCTCTTGTGTCTGTTGTGTGAGTTCACTTCCCGGGCTTGTTACCATATAGGCTACAGGCACGATTATCATGATCAAAATCATAAATGCGGCGAGTAATTTGTATGCATCCTGCTGTTTCATGTTCCTCCTAATTACTTTTTATCATATTAAAGGATAGCTTTTATATACAATGTACTCGTTTATACATTTATGTACAAAAATGTACAGTGAGCATTATGAAAGAATATATCCAGAAACTCATCCAGAACCAGAGCCTGACAGCAGACGAGGCTGAAAATGCAATATCCAAAATATTCTCCGAAGCGACCGATGCGCAGATAGCCGCTTTTTTAACTGCATTGAAGATGAAAGGCGAGACGCCTGCCGAGATTGCAGGTCTGGCGCGCGGTATGAAGAAAGCAGCCAATATAATTAACCCGAAAGTCGCGGGAACCCTTGTTGATACCTGCGGGACAGGTGGCGATTCCACAGGCACCATCAACGTAAGTACGGGAGCAGCCATAGTGACTGCTGCATGCGGTGTTTTTGTCGCAAAGCACGGCAACTATTCAATCACTTCAAAATCAGGAAGTGCCGATGTACTCAAAGAGCTTGGTGTAAAGATAGACTCATCGCCCAAAGATGTGGAAAAGACCATAGAGAACGTGGGCATAGGATTCATGCTCGCCCCGATATTCCACCCTTCAATGAAACGGGTGGCACAGATAAGGCGCGACCTTGGCTTCCGGACTGTGTTCAATATCCTTGGGCCGCTAACGAATCCTGCCAATGCAAAGGCGCAGGTGATAGGTGTTTTTGACAGCTCCCTGTGCGAGCCCATGGCTAATGTCCTCTCTATTCTCGGCACGAAAAGGGCACTTGTGGTTCACGGCAGCGGCATGGATGAGATATCCAATGCAGGTGAAACCCGGATAGTCGAATTGAACGGCGGCAAGCTCGCAAAATATTCCGTGACACCTGAGAAACTGGGTATCAAGCGCGCCTCCATTGGTGATATTGCAGGCGGCACTCCGGAAGAAAACGCCAGGGATATTGTAGAAGTATTAAAAGGGAAAAAAGGAGCAAAACGGGATATCATAGTCATCAATGCAGGCGCAGCACTGCTGGTAAGCGGAAAGGCAGAAACGCATGTATCAGGAATCGCGATGGCAAATCAGTCTATCGACAGCGGTGCAGCCCTGAATAAGCTGAAAGACTTTGTGAGTAAAGCAGGTGACCCTGAAAAACTGGCGCGGTTTTTGTAAAGAGTGACAGTAATGAAAGTAAAAATATGCGGTATCAAGACTGAACGAGACCTTGCCATGGCGATAAATGCGGGAGCTGATGCCGTGGGATTTATTACAGAAGTACCTGTTGATTCTCCAAGAAAGCTCAGTCTTTCCGAGGCATCAAGATTAATCTCGAAAGTGCCGGTGTTTGTGACACCAGTGCTCGTCATCATGCCTGAAAACGCCGAAGAAGCAATAGATATGATCCATAAAGCAACACCGAGCGCGGTTCAGGTGCATAACATTCTTGCACTCTCGGAATTAAAGAAAATCAAGGAGACAGGCGTGAAACTAATTAAAACAATACCTGTAGCGGAAGTTGCTGAGCCTAAGATGTTGATAAAACAGGTAAGTGAACTTTCAGGTGTAGTGGATGCTGTTCTTCTCGATACCGCTATGGAAGGAAAAACCGGTGGAACCGGAGTTCCTCATAATTGGGAGATAAGTTCTGAAATTGTTCTTCACGCAGGCATGCCAGTGATATTAGCAGGCGGGCTGAACCCGGAAAATGTAAGAGATGCAGTAAGGAATGTGCGCCCGTATGCGGTTGATGCAGCATCAGGCGTTGAAACGGATGGGAAAAAAGACGAGAAGAAAATAATTGATTTTGTCAACAATGCGAAAGGTTATGAAATTCGATATTAGTGAAAGGGATTTCATCCTGCTTGCAGAGGAAAAGCCTGTGATAATACAGTTGATGGCAAAGGTGAAAACAGAGTGTTCTCCCCTTGACCTTTACGCTTCGCTGGATAAGAAATGCGCATACCTTCTTGAATCTGCGGAGAAGGAGAAAAGGCATGCGCGGTTCTCATTTGTGGGATCTGACCCTGACGCAGTTGTAACTGTGAAGAACCGCATGTTAACGCTTGATTACACGCGCAGGACAAATCTGATTAAATTTATCGAGTCCTCGCTTTCAAAAGTGTGTGATCTAAAACAAGGTAGAGAGGGCAGGATCAGAGCCGGCTTTGATACTATGGATGCCCTGCGTTCGGCTTTTGCAGCTTCGGATGTGAAATACATAGGCTGTGACTTTGACAGGCAGACCTTCCTGGGCGGAGCAATCGGTTTTTGCGCATACGACGTGGTGTATGACTGCTGGCTTGATATCCCCCCCAAAAAAAGCCAAACTCCTGATGCGCAGTTTGCGCTCACCACGAAAACCGTGGTTTTCGACCACCTCACGGAAGAGACCTATATAGCGGCGACCCCGTTTGTCCTGAGAGAGGATGATGCAAAAGCGGTGTACCGAAATGCAAAGGTCGATGCTCGGAAGCTTGCTTTGGCGATAAGCTCCGCAAAACCCAAAGCTTTGCATAAAAAGAAACCTGCGGCTATAAGCTGCAACATGGAAAAAAAGGAATATGAAGACGCAGTCAGGAGGGCAAAGAAACATATTATTGACGGCGACATCTTCCAGGTTGTACTCTCGCGCAGGTATGATATAACCACAGACCAGACGCCGCTTGAACTATATACTGCGCTCCGGAGCGTTAATCCAAGCCCTTACATGTACCTTTTTGAGTTCAATGGCACAGGCATTATTGGCGCAAGCCCTGAGACCCTGCTTTCTGTATATAAACGGAAGGTCATAATTAATCCTATTGCTGGCACATGCCCGCGCGGAAAGACTCAGGAGGAGGACGAAGAATTCGCAAAGGAGATGCTGGGGAGCGAGAAGGAGCGGGCTGAGCATGTGATGCTGGTTGATTTGGGGCGCAATGATGTGCGTATGGTCTCAAAAGGTGGCACGGTAAAAGTGGATGATTTCATGTCGGTGCTTAAATATTCCCACGTGCAGCATATCGAGAGCACTGTTTCGGGCATGCTGCGTGAGGAATGCGACCAGTTCGATGCCACGAGAGCAATCTTTCCAGCAGGCACTTTGTCGGGTGCGCCCAAAATCAGAGCCATGGAGATAATAGACGAGCTTGAGAAAGACGCCCGCGGTATCTACGGCGGCGGCGTGGGCTACTACTCATGGAACGGGGATGCGGATTTTGCCATCGTGATAAGGACGATAATCAAGAACGGAAGGTCGGCGATAGTGCAGGCTGGCGCTGGAATTGTTGCGGACTCAGACCCGGAATACGAGTATAACGAGACAGAGCGCAAGATGGCTGCGATGATAAAGGCGATTGGAGGAAAATGAGCATCATGTTGGTGGAGAATAGTAAGAAACCGCAGATAAACGCAGATGAACGCAGATTTAATGATGCAAATCTATCACCGCAAAGGACGCTAAGAGCGCAAAGCATAGATACAATAATCTTTGCGTCCTTTGCGCTCTTTGCGGTGAGATTTGTGCGCCATCTCACTATGCTGCTGGGCACTACCGTTGAAGCTCTTGGATGAATATGAAAGTCTTATTTGTTAACAATAAGGATTCTTTTGTCTGGAACCTTGTGGATTATGTGTCCATATTCGAGCCTGATACTATAGTCGTTCCTAATACTATCTCGCCTGGCGAAGTGAAGGAACTTGACCCCGATGCCATCGTGATATCACCCGGACCAGGACATCCCGCAAACCCCAGGGATATCGGAACCTGTCTTGGTATTATCAGGGAATCGAGTGTCCCTTTGCTTGGAATATGTCTCGGTCATCAGGCAATAGCAGTGGCATTCGGAGGTGAGGTGAGCCATTCACCCTCGGGACCGCTGCATGGTAAGACTTCGCTTATATACCACAACGGCAGCAGCATATATCAGGGATTGCCCAATCCCGTTGTGGGGGGGCGGTACCATTCCCTTGCCATAACAAAGCTGCCGCGCAAGCTTGAGGTTACGGCAAGGACGCAGGATGGTATGATAATGGGGGTGAAGCACAGGAAAAAACCCATATTCGGCTTGCAGTTCCATCCCGAGTCCGTGCTCACGCCGCAGGGGTTGAGAATAATCGAGAATTTTTTGGTCGTGTCAAAGAACTCGGCATTGAGCCCAAAATAGCAGAACAAATCATTCAAACCATTGATGAAAAAGAAGTTGAGAGATATTGTGGCATTACTGCAATTTGTGATGCATCTTCTTGTCGCACAACCGCAGTTCATGGCTGACTCTGTGGTTGAGAAGAATGGAATTTAATGCGTTAGTTTAAAGTAACACGAAGGATATTTAACGTGACCCCAGGCGGGGGTAACCAAGCGGCCAAAGGTGCAGGACTTAAGATCCTGTTGCGCAGGCATTCGTGGGTTCAA
>CAYSLW010000124.1:0-6583 GCA_964431955.1 uncultured Candidatus Methanoperedens sp.
AAGAATTAAGTATGGGATTGAAAAGATTATCCTGAGTTAAAGGAGGAGGACATAAAGCAGGCGTTCTGGTTTGCTTCATGGGCTACTTCGGCTACTTAAGTTACATATTACCTATACGCATTGTCATGATGCTCGATATCAAGAAAAAGAACTCTGTTTTTATTCTTCAGTTTTTTCAGCTTGTGCTCAAGTGTTTCTGTAATTTCGAACTCGTATGGTCGTATGGCATAGAAAACACTTACAACCCAAAATGCCTGTCAAATTCTTCTATATCCCTGAAATGTACCCTTTTATCTTCTTTTTCGATTTTTTCCAGCTTTTTTATATACTTAGGGTTCAGTTTTTTATGAACATCATAGTCTATTTCATTTACTGTAATCTCGATCTGGATTATTTTGTCTTTCAAGAAATTTAGATCATTTCTGATTTCATTCAATATCTCTGCTTCAGACATGCGACTTTCACCTGTTTATAAATCTCTATTGTATTGGTGATATTTAAAGACCTTTCTGCAAAGATTGCCTTTTTTTCAATAGTTTTATAAATCTCTGCAACTGTCTTTATTCTTTAGCATGAAGATAAAAGAGTTCAAATCAAAAATATTCACCTGGTTGAACGAACCGAAACGGTTGAATAGACTGGCGCTTTATTCCAGCCTCAGTGCTGCAGTAATAGTAGCTTCACACTTCATTTTTTCTAACTTCAGCTTCCTGCACACAGACGTGGACAGCGCCAGATACATGCTCAGCGCGCTTGTGCAGAGCGAGGCTGCAATCGTGGCGCTTGTGGTGACGTTGAGCCTTGTGGCTGTGCAGCTTGCGGCGCAGTCGTATTCGGCGAGGGTGATTGAGGTGTTCAGGAGGACGCCGGATTTGTGGATACTGATGGGGATTTACGGCGCTGCGATTTTTTACGGGCTGGGGGTGCTGAAGCTGATTGAGAGGGCGAATCCGCATGAGTTCGGATAATCTTGAAAATTGGAAAAAAATCTATGAGGGGATTGTCAACTCCACCGCATCTATGATTATGTATTGATTGTCAGCCGCAGGATTTTTTTTACCTGTGTGTGCTATTGTTAAAACATGCGTAGCATTGGTAAGATTTGTGGCTATGACCTTTTTATCAAGCGTCGGAGTTTGAGAATACATATCGATATCTGGGTAGGGAACCCCATCAATCTTGATACTTGCTATCCCATTACCAGGTAATTTCGGATAAAACACTGCGATTCCAGTTGCGGTAAAAGTTATATCTACTTTAGCTCCTGTAATTGTTGATTTTTTCCACGTTCCTCCGCTAGCCCCTGGATTCTGCTCTGTTTCCCACTGTCCAGCCCAAACAAATGATGGGTCTGTTTCCTCTACCTTTTGTAAAACAAATGCTGGAGTGGGTGATGCTGCAGTGGTAGGTTGCGCCGTTGGTGTTTCAGTTGGTGTTTGAGTTACAGTCGCTTCCGGTTTAGTGGGAGCTTTTTCTTGAACGCAGCCACTTATTAAAACCACTCCGATTATGAGAATGCAGAGTGCCATCAAGGTTTTTTCAATATACTTTGCCATAATTTACCACCATCCTTTATTAATAGAGAGCCAATATAAATAATGTTCTATCTCGATTGGAAAGTTCGTTGTGAGTTCGTGAGTTAGTTGTTCAATATTCAGCAGTGAAAAAAATATGGCGCTCACTCCAGCCCGAAATGATTCACATTCCAGTCCGCAATCTTTACCTTAAAAGCGTTTACTATATTTTTCTTTGCTTTCTTCTTAATGTCTGGTGGTCTGGTGCGTGGTTAGCGCGGGGTATATTAGAGTAGAGTACACGAATGTAGAGTACATAGATATTCGTAAAGTAGGAGACCGTTTCAATTCGTGTTGGTGAATTTTAATAAGTTAATTTTTACTCTCATCCTAACTGTTTATCATATAGTAAAATTGGTGTCTGAGTGTGATAAAATGTTCTTGAACAAGCTTTTTCACTTTTTCAACCGATTATTGACGCAGCAAAGAGTTTCTCAACTGGTGTTGGAAACTTTTTCAGGACACTCATGTTTTATAAAAATTTTCATTTCTATTCTTCGGGACCAAATAAGGATAAGAATACTATGCATACCATGGGAGTCAATTCAGATTCGATGTTTGATTTTATTGAATTGCCTTAATTGCACCAACATGTAATGTAACGGTCTCGTTTTATAGGACACCACCGCTTTTTCACAGGAAATACAATATCACAGGTAGCAGTATTACACCCATTGCATGCGTTTTTCTTATCTTTGCGTACGATGCCATCATCCCGATAGGGGTGGATATTAAAAATACTATTAACCCAAACCAGCCCGTAAACATGAACACCATTACCGACAGCCCCAAAAGGACCGTGGCGCACAATTTTGAATAATTTATCTGCGACAGGAGCCCTGAAATCTTGTCACCCAGATAAATCGTGGTATAATACGAAATCACTGAGACATATGCTATGACAATTAATAAAATGAAAATAATTGAAAGTTCCCACTCCTTTATATCGACCAATTTATCAATCGCAACCATTGCTCCGCTTCTTGTTCTTTCAATAATATATAAGGCGATTAAACTGAAAATCGCATTGGATGTATTGGCGCTGCTTATCGATACCATGAATTCCTTTGACGATTCAGCATCTTTCTCCTCGCGGACAAGAAGCCTTGCGATTATAGTGCCTACTGTCGAGGATACCCCGGGAAGCCATGCTACAAAAGAACCTGCCGCGCTTCCGATGACCATGCCGCGCACAATCTTTTTTTGAGCCAGCACAAAACCGCATGATTTCTGTTGCGGCGGTATTTCGGATGTTGTCAGAAGGGCGATAACAAGCAAGGAGGCGCCGAATAATCCTGAAAGTAGCGGAAGAAGAATAGAGGGTTCCCCGAATGTAATAAGCGGCGACATCTTTGCTTCATTCTCAAATGCAAAGACCCCCAGCATCCCGGAAATGAAAAACAGGATGACTGCATACATCTTGAATTTGAGATGCGCAAGCGACCCCTGACCTTCAATCACTTCCCCATTTTCAGTGCCTATCATCAAGACCACGATTAAAACAAGAATCCATCCGATGTATGCGTTTATCATGCCATAGACATTCATGAAGAAAAATGCCATAGGGAGCGCCATTACCAGCGATACCACGACCGCGCCGGCACTTCCCAGAGCGGATAATCGTACAGCTTCAGCTCCTCTCCCCTCCATGAGTAGAGCATGACCAGGGAGTACAGCCAGGGCGGTATCTGCCTCTGGCGCACCCAGGAAAATCGAAGGAATGATGTCAAGGAAGGTGTGCGTTATGGAATTTGAGAGGATTACCACCGCTATATAGAATGGCGCAAACCCGATGCTCATGAAGAATGGCGATAGCGCAACGAGCAGCAGGGCGAAGTTATTGACGTGAATGCCCGGCGTGAGACCTGAGATTATGCCGAGGAGGAAGCCCAGGAATATGGAGAGGATGAGGTGGGTCAGGGAGATGTCCATCATAATATCTTTTCCAGATTCTTCAAATCAATGCACAGCGCATGCTCTGTCCTTTTTGAAAAACTTTTTGCGACAATTGCATAGTGTTCTTTCCTCTTTTCATTATTCCAGTTGACAAAATTTGTCTTTTCTTTCAAATCTTCAAAAATTTTTTCAGCATTTACCCTATCCTGCCATTTACACTCGCAAAAAAGGATATCTTTTGTTTCTTCATTTAATGCAATGATGTCAATCTCAAGTTCTTTCCGCCACCACCTGCCGATTCTGGACGCAGGGAAAGGAGAGATCGCTCTTACAGCCTCGGTTCTCATAAGTTTTTCAAATTTTTTCCCTACGAAAGAATTAAAATTCTTTTTGAGATTTTTATCAAGGTTGGCAGTATCACCGATCTCTATATCCGAACGATAAGGCTCAAAAAACATGGAATAGAAATGAAAGAAATTATCGTCTATCGTATAGAGCGTTTTTTTGCTTTTTGTCTCCGTTACAGGAATCTCTTTTCTAATTATTCCGAGCATTATAAGGACTTTCAGATACCTGTCCATGTCAGAGGCTTTTATCCCTGTTTTGCTGGCTATCTCCGCGACTTTTGCGCCGCCCTGCGCTATCGCAGCCAGAATGGACTTATAAACATCAGGCTCTCTTAGTTCTTCTCTGAGCAGAAAATCAACTTCCTCGTAAAGCTGCCCCTTTTTTGAAAGAATCTGCTCCTTTGCATTTTCAAGTGCGGTTTTTTTCGTATCGAACTTTTCAAGATAAAACGGCACGCCTCCAAGAATAGCATATGCTCTCATGTTCTCTTCAAAGGTATAGCGTGGAAAGAACTCCTTAAGGTGCCTGAACTTCAGGAAATCAATCTTCATGTGCCCTGTTTTCCTGCCGTAGAGAGGATTCTTATATCCAAGAAGGCTTTCCATCATGCTTATGCTCGAACCGCAGATTATGAGCATGATATTTTTGTCTTTCAGCACCTCGTCAATAACTCCCTGAAATACTGAAGGTATGGAATCGTCCTTCTCAACGAGGTATGAGAATTCGTCCAGAACAACGACATGCTTCTCTTTTGTCTTTTGCACAAGGTAGGAGAAGATTTCTTCGAGATTAAAAGTTGCGATTTCAGGCTCTTTAAGGGATTTTGAGGTTTCCTGCCTGAATCTTTTGATGTTCGCAGTAGTACCTGCTTTGTTGCACAGCATGTAGATATGAGGCTTGTTTTTTACTAAGTTTTTTATCAACTCGGTTTTGCCTATTCTTCGCCTGCCGTAGATTACGATGAAATCAAAGCCGTGACGGCTGTATCTTTCTTCGAGGAATTGCAGTTCGTCTTTTCTGTTGATAAACTTTAGGAACATAATCCTAAGATTCGTGTTCCTAAAGATAAAGATTATGTTTCAAGTATAAGAAACCTTACAAGAAGGGGCACAAATAATAATTAATAGGTAAGGTTATCTGTTTTAAAATGTAAGAAAGTACAGAATGCCAAAAAGAAAAAAGAAATCCCTTATTTGTGGAGAGCCAGTTAAAAGTCAAGCCATAACACTTTTACCACCAAATCCAACATTTCATGTTACTGAATTTATTCAATGGCTAAAAAAGCGCGGTGCAATTAGGAAGTTGAAAGAGTGCAAGAAAAAATGGGAGAGTGAAGGACTAAATATCGAAAGCATCGTTGAAGAGTTGAAACCATACTTATGTATTGCTAGGTTTAGAGGTGAAAAAGTGGTTAAATTAGAAAATAAGCCTTGGGCAGACCAATTGATGTCACGCCATAATCTTGAAGTCCCTCATCATAGTCATTGGAAAAAGTTAGAAAAAATTATTTCTGATACAGAAACAAAAACAAAGGTTTAATATCATGGTCTACAAATATAGCAGATAACAAGGAGAAATGCGCCATGCCAGAAGAACAATTACCTGAATTGTCCGAAGAGTTGGGAGTTTATATAGATAAACCATATGGAGGACTTTTTGGAGATAATGCACAAATCAAAATCATTGAAGAAGTTGTGGCTGACCCCTATCGTAGCTATCGACCTCGATATTTTGAAGAGATGACTGGGGCATCAGCCCCAAGCATCAGAAAGGCTCTTAATACTCTCACAAGTCTGGGGTTGATTGACAAAGATACCAGCGATATTCAACATCCTATTTATCGAGCGAATTTAAAGTCTAAAAAATTGGTAGCGTTGACTTTTCTTTCCTTAGCATCTATTGATGATAGAGATGGGACGGAATGTATGGATTTTGCAATCTTAGATTATTATTTTAAAGTGCTTATTGAAAAAGTCCAGCCCTCAGCTATTGCAACCGCCACAAAGTATGTGTTTCAAGGTATGGAATTTACTGTGGCGTGCGTATCTGAAGCAGGACAAACACTTAAAGAACCTATTTCCGTGGCTGCAATGGTGGCATGATTTCAATGATTGAAGAGAAACAAGAGGAATTAATAAAAGAGGAAAAAGCTTCAGCCAAAGAAGGGTCTATTATGGTTGACGTAAGAGAACTCTATAAATTTGAACCTAAAGACATAATCCCAGATATATCCATAGTGCGCTACTCAAACCTTGCATATATTCAAATAACCCACAGGGATGTTTACATAGATTTCCTTGAAATGCCTGGTATTAAAAAAGATGGTAAGATGCTTCTCAATGGGACTCGAATATACATGTCTTTTGTGGCTGCTCAAAAGCTTGCTGAGACTTTACAAGGGATTTTAGAGCAAGTTGACTCTCGTGGTGAGATGGAAAATTACCTTAGCAAGAAAGAAAAAGAAGAGAAGTGCTCTCCTTCTTTATAGTTTTATCCGTGCCAGTGTTCAGTTTCACAATTGTTATGTTTGATTTTAGTTGTCCTTATGGATGCACGAGAACGCATATAGTACGGCAGTCACTATACCCCGTACTTAATGATACAGGGCTTGATAGCGTTTTTTGCCTATAAATCTTTCTCACTGGCAGAACAATTCTGTGAGGAAATGTACTTCTCCACAACTTCCCAGCCCTGCCCGACAGAGCCGTGGTAGCAGCCCGGAGCCCAGAGATGATCATCGCACCATTCCCGAAGATGCGGGAACT
>CAYSLW010000125.1:0-6540 GCA_964431955.1 uncultured Candidatus Methanoperedens sp.
TATTGCTATGTTTATTTCGCGTTCTGTCAGCGTAGAGGATGACTGATCACGCGCCCTGGACTCGATATTATGGGCTTCGTCAAAGATCAGAATAATGTTACTTAAGCTCGTATTAAGCCATTCGAGTATATTATTGCGAATACTTTCAATAAGTACATGATTGTAATTACATATCAATACGTCTGCTTCTTTCATTGACTTCTTGAGTAGTTCATAGCCACAGCTATTGTTTTTTAATGCCCACTTTTCAATTTCCTCTGAGGAACGTACACCTGAGAATAACCATGATCTAAAGTCATCATTATTGCCTTTGAGTATTTGAAGAAAATATTCACAATACCTATTTTTGGGATTTTTATCCTTTTCATTTTCGATATCTAATTCCAAGCTCTCTTCATCATTATTTTTGATTAGCTGATATGTTTTTTTCCTTAGATCGCTACACCTATCAGTATCTATACCATTCGGACATGTTGATTCTTTCCCTGTAAGGACTAATATTTTGAGTTCAGCTTTTTTCTTGATCTCTCTTGCTTCTTCTATAAATTGGTCCATCTGCAGTTTGGCATACGTGGCGACAATTACTTTTTTTCTCTCTTGTTTTGCGATATGAAGGCTGGGGGCAAGAGCGCTGAGTGTTTTTCCTGTACCGCAGGCGCCTTCAAATAGAACAATCTGTTTCTTAATGAGCGCCTCCTGTATGGCATCCATTGCATCTATCTGATTTGGATATGGTTGGTATTCTGGAAAATATTTAAGATAATCCTTATTCATAAACCCCCTAAATGCATATAGGATTGTATTACATACAAATAAAAATCGAAGGCACTACTGTGCCTTCACCGACTCCAGTGCCAGCGCCACCATCGCCTTGTAGGCTTCCGCATTCGTATTGTAATGCTCCTTAGCCTTCACAGCATCAGGCTCGCTGCCCTGCAGCTTCACGATGCGCTTGGTGGTATGCATCGCAGCATCCACAACCCACCTGTCTCTGGTAGCAGCATCCACCACATGCATGGACTCAGCCCTTATTGACGTGAGAACATTCCCTTCTTTCGTGGTGTACGTAGAAGGCTTTCCTATTACTGCTATGAACTCAGGCGGCGTTGTCCTCGCCAGAACCTGCGCAGCCTCGGGCTGGTACTGCCCTGCGGACACAAAGAACGCACCTGTGGGGTCAACGATGCGCCCGCGCCAGAATGCTGCCTCGGTGCCAACATCTTCTTTTTCCGTCAGCGTGCCCACGATGAATACTCTGTTGACTTTTGCGCCTGTGGGGGTGATGAGATACTGGGGGGAAAACTGGTCATTTCCTTCCTTCACCTGCAAGTTTGATTCCTTGAACTCTGCTGCAAAGATGCGGTGCGCTACTTCCCTTACGAATCCATTATTCTCTACCATGATTACGCCTCCTGTGCTACTGGCGATGCAGACGCAAGCAGTTTGCTTATGTTCTCCTCAAGCGGTTTGACATCCAGCGTGATGGTCTCAACAAGCATGAACCTGTCAAGCTTTGCTCCTGTTACCACAAAATACCTGCCCACGAGCTTGCTTTTTATCAGATCAAGCACCACAGCCTGGTCCAGGGCTTCAGTCGCCATCTCCTTGGCTTTGTCGAGAGTAATGCCTGTCAGGGCTTCTGTGATTTCCCGGTTCAGCAGGATGTCCTGCGTTTTTTCTCCGTCGTCCATGACCGCTTTCACACGAAGGTCATATATTCCTTCCACCTTCCCGTGCTCGCCGCATGCGCCTTTCGCCAGCGCCCTGTTGCACTCAGGGCATCTCTTTATCAAGCCCGAACCGCTCTGGATATCCACTATGGCGCCGCTGAACTCCGCTAACGTTGAACCTACCTCGATATCCTCTTTTATCGGGATGATCTCGCTTGTCTTATTGAGTTTGACGCTGAACTGCCCCTGCCACTCAGCAGTTATGATATTCTTAAACAGGTAACTTTTACCTTCCTCCACCTGCGGTAAGTTCGCTTTTGTCCATTTTTTAAATACTATTGTTCCGGATTCATCACCAAGCAATCCCACCTGCGAAAGAGATTCATGATTGCTGTCCCACAACTGGACGACTTTTGCGCGCAGTGTAACCCATTTTCCATCTTCTTTTATATCTGATGCTCTTGCCTGGGGTGTCTCCACTTTGATATCTTCGTTTATGGGTATTATCTCGCTCGTTTTATTGAGCTTGACACTGAACTGCCCCTGCCATTCCGAAGTGGTTACATTCTTGAATATGTAACTCTTGCCTTCTTCCATGGTCGGCAGAGCCGAAGCTTTAGCCCATTTCGTGAATTTTATTGTCCCGGATTCGTCACCCAGCAATCCAACCTGCGAGATGGATTCCTGTTTTGCTTCCCACAATTGGACAACCTTGGCGCGCAGTGTAACCCATTTTCCGTCCTCTTTGATGTCGGATACCTTTACCTGCGGTGTCTCCCGCGGCGTGAAGAATTCCGACTTAGGGATATTGTGTTTCTTCAAGAAGATGTTTATTACGTTTCGCCGCGCTTCCTCAGGCGGAACCTTGAATTTATTTATCAACTGCTCCAGCCTGGGTTCAATTTCGCTCAACTCTATTTTAACGCCCAGATCCAAGAATCGGGCTTCTATTTGTTTAGCTATTTCTTTCATATCTTTCCTTCCTCGAGCCTATAGTTTGATTTTTTATTTGAGAGGCAGATTATACCTTATTCTGAGAACATATAAATCTTCCCAGAGCGGGGTGAAAGTAATATTTTATAATAGAGAATCATAGTTAAAAGCTGATGAAAGAGATTAGCTACCCTTCAATAAAAGAAAAGCTTGTGACTTTTATAAAAAACAAAGTTCAGGAATCTGGTGCAAGCGAGGCTGTCATCGGTTTGAGCGGTGGTATAGATTCAACCTTGACTGCCTATCTCGCAGTAGAGGCGCTGGGTTCAGAAAATGTTCTGGGGCTGCTCTTGCCTGAGAAAAGCATTACATCAGAACAGGATATTGATGATGCACTGGAGGTCGCAAAAACTCTTGGCATTGAGCATAAGGTCATTGAGATATCTTTGGTTTTGCAGTCCTTTTCAAAAATCATAACGGATTTTGATAAAACGAATATAGTTGCAAGCGGGAACTTGAAAGCCCGCACACGCATGTGCATACTTTATTATCATGCAAACCTCATGCACCGCATGGTTGTGGGAACCGGGAATAAGACCGAACTCCTGCTGGGGTATTTCACAAAATACGGGGACGGAGGAGTTGACATAGAACCTCTCGGCGGTCTTTATAAAACCCAGGTGCGAGGGCTTGCCCGCTACATAGGCATACCGGCAAAAATTATTGATAAAACACCTACCGCAGGCTTATGGAAGGGGCAGACTGATGAGGGAGAGCTGGGTGTCCCCTACGATACGGCAGACAGGATACTCACCATGTTGGTGGACGAAAAAAAAGACGCTTCCGCTGTTAAAAAAATATTTTCCCCTGACCATGTGGACCGGCTGGTTGGACTTTTACGCGCTAATGAACACAAGAGGATGCCGCCCCAGGCACCCGATTAACGTATCTGTGTTCATCTGCGTTTATCTGCGGTTCCGTGTATTTTTTTTCAATTGATCTCGAACTTAGCCTTGAAATCTGATAAGTGGTTTTGACAGGTGCCTTCGTGCTGAAGGCGGTACCTCATAGAACCGGGGGGAGATACTTCTGTTGACGGTCTCTCTCACCTGTTCTTTTTTTACATTACCGCATTTTTCGCACCTGTAGCCCTGCCCCCAGCCCATGGACTTCATCCGCTTGCCGCAGCAGAGGGGGTTTCGTAATTCATGCAGATTGAGAGATATTATTTTGATTTTTTCGATGTTCAATGTCCTTTTTTTTACACTTCCATAGACCTCTACCTCATCTCCAGCGCGAAGCTGCTTTATGATGTGCCTGAAGCCTTTTGTGGGCTCGAAGGCAGCACACTCAAGCGCCGCTCCATTTTCTGCAAGCTCGAAGATAACATGTCCGCCTTCTATTGTTTTTGGGGGGCTGCTAACAATGCCTTTCAGGATGTATGAGCGGTCGTCCTGTACCTCGTTTATTTTTGCGTGAATCAGATGCATATCCGTATTCTGGTTTGTCTTATAGATTACATGTCTTTCCACAGGCTCGCTTTTTATCAATGAAAACGCCCGCCTCACCACGCTTTCACTTTTTCCCCTGATTCCAAAAAGAATCGGGTCTGGCGAGTGGGGAGCAAACACGATACGCATATTCTCGTAATCCACAGTATCCCATGTATCAGGTCGCGTAGCGGCATCCGCAGCCCATGCCGAATCTTCATTTATTTCCCTCGGTGTGCCCCACCGCTCTTTTTCCCTGTATGCGATTAGCTCGTATGTGAAATCAGGAAGACCACAGAGGCGAAAACCTGCAGCAGCAAGCGCTCCTATTAATCCTCTGCCGTTCTTGAATCCCTTATGGCTTATCCCACGGCGCATCAGCAGCTCCTTTGCTTCATGAATTTCCAGCACATCCTGCACAGCACGAATGGAGAATTGGGCGAGTTCAGTCCGCATATTTTCAGTGGTATCCTCAATAAAAACGACTCCCGGATTAGTATTTTCATCTGAAAGAACTGCCATATTTTCCACTGTTTCAATGACAAGCTCCTTGACTTTTTCACTGTTTTTGCTGTTCATCAGTTCCAGCTGGATTGCCAGAGCTGCATTGCCGCGTGTTTTATATATTATATTCGGGTTCAAGCGGATAAGCAGTGGATATTCATTGAGCATGCCGTATTTCTTAAGTTTCACGGTGAGCACGGCTGCTATATACGTAGTACACATGCCTTCTCTTGAATCCGTGTCATCGATGCCTATAATCATAGGTTCACACTATATCCATTGCATAATCAATCTTTATATAGACGTAGATACAATCGAAATTTAATGAATAAAGAGCTGCTTATAACTCGTGCCATCGCCATATTGAGCAAAGCAGGTTTCATCATTTCCGAGAGATGCGACATCCGCCCCAGGAGTTTTGACATAGCAGCGAGGCGGGATGACTTATTGCTGCTGATTAAGGTAATCTCAAATATAGACGGCTTAAATGAGGAGACTGCAAGGGAAATGCAGTTCCTTTCAAAACATTTGCATGGATATCCCATCGTCATAGGTGAAAAAACCCGCGACCATTCCTTAGAAACAGGCGTGGTCTATTTCAGGTATGGCGTCCCTGCGTTTGATATAAGCACAATGCAGGATTGTTTTATCGGTGATATCCCGCCTTTAATTTATGCAGAGCATGGCGGTTTATATGTAAATCTCAAAGGGAATATCTTAAAAGAAGAACGCATCAGGAAAAATATATCTCTTGGCGCACTCGCATCTTTGCTCGGGGTCTCAAGAAGGACAATAAGCAAGTACGAAGAAGGC
Organism: uncultured Candidatus Methanoperedens sp.; assembly: GCA_964431955.1. Classification (GTDB taxonomy): domain Archaea; phylum Halobacteriota; class Methanosarcinia; order Methanosarcinales; family Methanoperedenaceae; genus Methanoperedens. The sequence continues at coordinate 5,411 of CAYSLW010000125.1, forward strand.
GAGATGGCAGCAAGCGTTGATGTTGCGCTCAAGCTTGAAGAAGTAATGGATAGGGGATTTTCAGTTGCGGTTGACCTATTTGAAAAACTTCATCCGAATGATACACGGAAAAAAGCAAATGTTGCAAACGAATATTCAAATATTTTCTCAATCTTAAAGAATATGGGATTCGAGGTGTTACCTATTTCCCAGGCGCCATTTGATGCCGTATCCCAGTCTTCAAACCGCATGGATGAAACCACGATACTTACAGGCGTGGGTGAATGCACAAGAACCATAGTCAAAAAAGCGCACCTCATGAGCAGCATATCAGAGGTCGCTCTCACCCAGTCTGTCCTGATAGTGCACGGTGCCAGCAAGACCAGAAATATTGAAAAAACCGTGCTTGTAGAAGAGAACGAATTGAAAAAGTTCAATGATAAAGACGATTTTATTGACCTTTTACATGAGCGAGGGCGGCGGATAGAGGTTTCATAGAGGGTCGAGTTTCAGAACAAATTCGAATTTGGAACCGAATTGCCAGTAGATGAGTCTAAGATTAATGATTTACTCTCAAAAATGGAACCTTCTTATTATGAAACATTCTTGGGAGGTTCATCTTTCAATGCAATCCACTCACTATCCTCTATGAACCAAAGTTTTCGGTTGGGTTATGTTGGAGTCTCAGGATTCTCTGGTATTCCAGGTATGGATTTTCATAAACAATTTAAACAGTTTCATATAGATTCTCAATTTGTAAGTCGAGCTTCGAAATTGAGAGCGGGAGTATGTATTTCTTACATTGATGAAGACGAAAGGTCTTTACTAACATTTCCAGGTGCGAATACCCAAATGGCGGACTTCCTTTCAGAAAATTATAAAGAAATTCTTGATTACATAACTCAGTCAAAGATCATCCATCTTACTTCATTCTTTGATAACCGAACTCCTATTGTGCTTTCAAAGCTCTTGAAAGATGCAAAGAATAAAAATCCATGGTTAAAATTAAGCTTCGATCCGGGGCATCATTGGACAAAATCCCCGTCTTCAAAAATTAAAAAAATTCTTAAATATACAGATATTCTCTTCCTTAACAACCTGAACAGTCTTGATTTCCCCCCTACACGAGAAAATCAACTTCGGTAGCTTCC
>CAYSLW010000126.1:0-6532 GCA_964431955.1 uncultured Candidatus Methanoperedens sp.
TAGATCGTTGCGTTCGCAACGCAAAGGCCGCGGGTTCGAATCCCGCCGGGTCCATTCAGGAAGCTCTACTTAAGGGCTTTAAGATACTCTAATAAGTCGTTAAGGTCTTCTTCTGACATCTGCCATACAGGCATTGGCGGCTCAAGCCTCTTTCCTTCAGAATCAATGCCTTTCGTGATCGCCTGTTTGATAAGTTCCTATGTGTATGGTTTTTCGGTAGCGTCCTGAAAACATAAGGGTACACCGCCGTCAGGCGGCGCCTCCGGGGGTCTGGGACGTAGCCCCAGCGCTTGATGTTGAAATAGTGAAAAGTAGTTAAGCAGGAACCTTCAGCCTGCCCACACTTTCAATATTCATCCCCATAATCTTCTCATGTGCAAGCTCTGCCGCTTTCTTTCCAGCAAGCAGCATGCCGCCGAATATGGGTCCCATGCGCGGCGCGCCGTACGTGGAAGTAGCAGCCATGCCTGCCACAATTAAGCCAGGATATATCTCATGAGTAAGCTCAACTGTCTGTTTTTCCCCTTCATCCACCCAGAGAGAGCCGCAGCCAGGCGGTTCAGGGATGGTTAATCTCTTTTGCTGCCAGAGGCGTTTGACAAGGACTGAATCATGCCCTGTCGCGTCAATTACCACTTTTGACCTGATTGCAATCGGGTCCATGCAGGTCATCTCTGGAGGCATCTTTTTTGCAGGGTACCACTGGATAACCACGCCTTCAACATGGTCTTCCTTGAGTATCAGGTCGTCCACGTTCGTAGAATTAAGAAGCTTAACGCCTGCGCTGCATGCGCTGGCGAGCATCTTTGAGACCATCTCGAAAGAATCGCAAACATAAAGCCCGTCCTCAACTTCCTTGAGCTCTACTCCGCATTCTTCGAGTATCTTGTTTGCAGGCGCACCCACTGTATTCTTTGGCATCAGGTAGCCGCCCTGCCACATCCCACCGCCTGCATAGAGGTTCCTCTCTATCATCACGGTCTTATGTCCCAGTTCTGCGGAGTATTTTGCCGCTGCTACGCCGCATGGTCCTGAGCCCACGACCACTACATCGCTGTCAAGGATATTCTGTATAAAATCGTCTAAGAATTCGTTCACTATTGTTTTTGTAACCTGTATCTCGCTTATGTTGGTCATATTTTCACCCTGAGTTAATAGGGCTTCTGCTAACTATAAACTTTTCTGAGAGGATAAAAAAGACTCCCGAAACTGAGTTCAGAAATGACAATTATTTATAATTTGATGGGGCTGGCAGTAGTTGCTCTACTGGTTATACTGGCATATTACTGGTATAAGCTGGTAGATTCTGCGATCGAGCACAGCGCCAGGAAAGATGCGCCAGAGCTTCAAAAATAGGCTATTTTCGCGTTATCACTATTACCGCGCTTCCAACTTCAAGGACGTCCACTGCTTTTCCTCTTAAGAGTCTCTCATTTTCAACTGTGAAAAATGAAGTATCAAGAGTTATATTCTCACCGTCCACTGTAAGGGCTATGCTCCCTGTGATGGCAAGTTTCGGGTCAGCGTTCATAAGTGCTTCTGCAATTGGTTTTGCCCTGCTCCTGTACGTCTTGCCCAGAATCTTCATATTGGGCTTGATTTCCCTGGGCACAAGCTCAAAATCAGGTGTTCCAGCCATAAGTCTAATTGCAGAATTAGCAGCCCCTGCAATATCAGAGGCATCTTTGAGGGAAGAATAAATCTCAATACCCTTAAGCTGCGCATTTAAAGCCATGCCGCGTTCCGATTTATAGCGCCTGATAGTCGCAGTTATCTCTTTTATCAATTCACCATCAGCTTCAGCATCAGCGTCTATGAGCGATTCATTTACCTGCGGACATGCCTGGAGATGGACGCTTTCCTGTTTTATATGGGAATATATCTCCTCAGAGAAATACGGCAAAAATGGCGCCAGAAGCCGTGAAAGTGTTTCTATTGTTATGAAGAGCGTGTACTGTGCAGCCTGTTTTCCGCCAAATCCGCCGTACAACCTTGATTTTGCAAGTTCTATATAGTTATCTGCCAGAACATCCCATGCAAATCCCCTGATTGCCTTGAAGGTCTCATCAAACTGGTAAGAATCCATTTTCTCAGTCGCTTCTTTCACCAGTCTGTTCAGCTTGCTCAATAGCCACAGGTCTATGGGCTTAAATTCTGCAGGTTGGCTTGAAATATGAGGCAGGGAAAAACGCACGATGCTCCAGAGTTTCTGTAAAAAGCGTGAGCCTGCTATTACGTCCTTCCAGGAAAAAATGATATCCGAGCCTGTAGTGCCTCCTACGGCTGCCCACTGCCTGAAGGCATCAGCGCCGTGTTTTTTGATCACCTCTTCAGGTACCACGAAGTTGTTTCGCGACTTGCTCATCTTGTGACCGTCTTCGCCCAGCACCATTCCGTTGAGCAGTATGGTATCCCACGGCTTTGTATCAAGAAGGGCTTTAGCTCTCAGGATGGTATAAAAAGCCCACGTGCGGATAATATCATAGCCCTGAGGTCGGAGTTGCGCTGGTAACATAAGTTCTCTATCACTTAACCAGCCTGCAACGTGCAGGGCGGATATGGACGAGTCCATCCAGGTATCCAGCACGTCCTCTTCTCCCCTGAACTCAGTTGAGCCGCATTCGCACGCTTCGTGCGGCTTTTTCTGTGTCGGGTCAAGCGGCAGCCATTCCTCTTTTGCAACTTTGGTTTTACCGCAGCGAGCGCAGTACCAGGCAGGAATTGGCGTGGCAAAAATCCTCTGCCTTGAGATGCACCAGTCCCATTCCATTGTTCCTGTCCAGTTCTCAAGCCTCACTTTCATATAATCAGGAACCCACGCGACCTCGTTTGCGGTATTCAGAATATCTTCTTGCACAATCCTGACAAACCACTGCCTCTCTGAGAGAATTTCAATTGGCGTTTTGCAGCGCCAGCACAGCCCCACGTTCTGGGGCAGCTCTTCCTGTTTGTAAAGAATCCCATCCTTCTTCATGTCCTCGATTATGGCTTTCTTGCACTCCTCGGTGCTTAAACCTGCATACTTGCCTGCAAGCTCTGTCATCTTCCCGGTCTTATCGATGGCTTTGCGCAGCGGTAAATTATGTTCCACCCACCATCTCACGTCCTGCTTATCGCCGAAGGTGCATATCATGACAACGCCTGTACCAAAGGTAGGGTCTACGTTTTTGTCAGCTATGACCCTGACCTTATGACCGAAGACAGGTACTCTGACCTCGGTGTTAATATGCTCACGATACCTCTCACCATCAGGGTTCACCGCAACTGAGACGCAGGCTGCGAGCAGTTCAGGTCTTGTGGTGGCAATCTTTAGTTTGTCAAAATTAAGGTAATTCAAAATAGTAGAACGGGAATCATATTCGACTTCAGCAAATGCTATGGCTGTCTCGCATCTCGGGCACCAGTTCACAGGATGGTTCTGCTGGTATATCATGCCGCTGTTGTACATCTGCACGAAAGACCTCTGGGTCTTGCCATAATACGAAGGCTCCATGGTGATGTATTCGTTGCTCCAGTCGATGGAAAACCCAAGACGTCGAAGGGTTTTTCTCATGCGCTCGATATTCTTCGTTGTGAGTTCAACGCAAAGGCGTCTAAACTCTTCGCGAGATACCTGGCTTTTCGTTATCCCATGCGCTTCTTCAACTTTCACTTCAGTTGGCAAGCCGTGGCAGTCCCAGCCTTCAGGGAACATCACGTTATACCCGCGCATTCTCTTGTATCGCGCCACAAAATCGATATAGCACCAGTTTAATGCATTGCCGATATGGAAATTCCCGGTTGGATAGGGCGGAGGAGTGTCTATTATGAATCTGGGTTTTTGTGAATCCCGGTCGAAATAATACATGGAGTCCTGCCATGCATTGAGCCATTTTTCCTCGATAGCGTTATAATCGTATTCCTTGGGAAGTTCCATATTGCCGCTGTGATTACTTGCATGATTAATAGAATTATCGGTTTCGGGACTATACATTCTCTGAACCTGAACAATCTATTTATGCGAATAAGTCAATCTTATGAATGAGTGGCAGCGGAAAAGGCAAAAAAATCGCAGGTATAAATATGATATACACGTTCGAAGGTAAAAAACCAGTTATATCAGAAAATGCTTTTATAGCAGAAACAGCCTGCATCATCGGAGACGTATCCATAGGAGAGAAATCAAGCGTCTGGTTCAATTCTGTTATCCGAGGCGATTGGGCAAAAATCAGCATAGGCAGGGGCTGCAATATTCAGGATAACGCGGTTATACATTCAGATGAAATAGATGTTGAGATTGGTGATAACGTTACCATAGGGCACGGGAGCGTCATGCACGGCTGCCTTGTTAAAAACAATGCACTCATCGGTATGAATGCCACCATACTGCACGGCGCTGAAATCGGGGAATTCGCTATCGTAGGAGCAGGGGCGCTGGTGCCGCCCGGTCATAAGATTCCTGCGAAAAGCGTGGTTTTAGGATTACCGTGCAAACACGTAAGGACTACGACAGCCAAGGACATAGAACTCATTAAAAATACTTTAAAGAATTACGAAGAATTGACTTCAAGATACCTTAAGCAGAAAGACCCCGTATTTAAATACGGGGTATGATATAAATGCGAAACATCGAAATAGAAGAACTCGGTGCAACCCCGATAACAGAGCGGAAAGTGGAAGTAGTTGAAAGGAAAGGGCTCGGGCATCCCGATTACATCTGCGATTCCATAATGAACCAGGTCTCGGTCGATCTCTGCAAGGAATACATGCAAAGGTTCGGCGCCATCATGCACCACAATATAGATAAGGGGATGCTGGTGGCAGGGGAGGTGAAAACGAAATTCGGCGGCGGGGTAATTCTCAAGCCCATGCGCCTCATTTTCGGGGACAGGGCTACGTTTGAGGTGGAAGGCGAGTTCATCGATGTCAATAACATTGCAATAAGCGCTGCGAAACAGTGGATAAAGGATAATCTTCGGTTTGTGAATGCGGATTCGATCAAGTACCAGGTCGAACTTGCTAAAGGCTCGGCAGAACTCACTGATATCTTCAAAAGAAAAGATGCAATACTCGGGGCAAACGATACCTCTGCTGCTGTTGGATATGCTCCGATGACACCAACAGAAATCCTGGTGCTCAAGACCGAGCGATTTTTGAACTCCTCGAAGTTTAAGAAAAGATTTCCTGAATCGGGCGAGGATATTAAAGTCATGGGGCTTCGCGAAAAGAATGAGCTTCATTTGACCATTGCCGACCCGCTTGTGGACAGGTTCATAGAATCTGAAGCAGAATATTTCAGGAAAAAAGGTGAACTTCTGGAAGAGATAAAAAACTATGTGGTGGAAAGAACAGAGCTTGAAACTTCGGTTTACTTGAATACCTTAGACAGGGAAGGACGGGGCATGGGCGGCATATACCTCACAGTCACAGGAACATCGGCTGAGGATGCCGACTCAGGTCAGGTGGGGCGGGGAAACCGTGTGAACGGAATAATCCCATTAAATCGACCTGTGAGCAGCGAAGCTGCAGCAGGGAAAAACCCTGTGAGCCATGTGGGGAAGATATACAATGTGCTCAGCCACAAAATAGCGAATGAGATTTATACGAACGTACCCGACATCAAGGAAGTTTATGTATGGCTGCTCAGCCAGATAGGAGAACCCATAGACCAGCCCAAGATAGCTGCGGCGCAGGTGATTATGGAGCGCGGGTCACTTGCGGATGTGGAAAGGGAGGTGAACGAGGTTATTGACAGCGAGCTTGCCAACATACAGGAGTTCTGTATGGAGCTGGCATACGGGAGGATTCCGGTGTGCTAGACCATTTTATTTCTTATTCTTCTTACCACGCCCAGAATAAATCTCATCCTGCTCATGCAAGACATTTTCTAATTGTTTTAATTCTCCTTTTCTAAAGTTTCCAAGTTTTTTCATAAATTCGGAAAAGTTCTTGAGTTCTATATACCAAATATTTTTGTATCCTTGTGTATATTCTTTTGAAAACTTTGCAGTTACAGGATACACTAACTGTATTTCTGGATACATTTGTTTAAAAAATAAAACACCCAGCGTTTGTAGTTTGCTACCTGTTGGAGCAATAATGCATTTATGTGTATATTTATATTGAGAATTAATATAAATATCGTTTAGGACTTCGATTGTTTGTATATAGTCAAACGTACTGGATTCCTTCTCATCTATACGAATTTTTGGAACAAAATCACTATATATTTTTGCATTTATACAGCGTATAGCTTCCAATCTCCATTGATTATGTTTTTCTCTTGGGATTCCATCAATTTTAAATAAATATTGGGGAGTTATTTCATTCAATAATGCATACATCTCTTTATAATTAAAAGTAGGAAAAGCAATTATCAATAATGGATACCCTTGCATTGAAATGCTAGATAACTCCGTTGTAGTAACAATTTTATAAACATTAGTAGTGAGAAACGGTGGAGTTTCTTCTGGAGGTTTTTCTTTTATAGACGCATATTCCTCTGGTTTAGGAAAATAGATTTTTGCTTCACAATATATGATATAAATATTGC
>CAYSLW010000127.1:0-6507 GCA_964431955.1 uncultured Candidatus Methanoperedens sp.
ATAAGTTCCTCCCCTATCCTGTTTTCGTGGTCATCGAGGAGGCGCACAGGTTCGCTCCCCACAGCGGCGAGGCTAAGTCCAAGAGCATCCTGAAGACCATCCTCTCTGAAGGAAGGAAGTTCGGCATCGGGATATGCCTTGTTTCCCAGCGACCCAGTAAATTGGATGCAGATTCCCTCTCGCAGTGCATGACGCAGATAACGATGCGGATAATCAACCCGGCAGACCAGCAGCAGATTGCCCAGAGCATTGAGTCTGCGAGCAGGGAGCTGATATCAGAGCTGCCTTCACTTGCGAAAGGTCAGGCGGTGATATCGGGGGTGGCGATAAATACGCCCGCGTTAGTTAAAATCAGAAAGAGGCTAACGAGCGATGTCAGGGGAAGGAGCAAGGATGCCCCGGCGCTATGGGCTGCGCAGAGGAAGTACGAGGAGAAGTATCCGGCGCCCGCTGTTGTAGCGGATGAGGAGATGGATGTGGGGGTGTAATTTGAAGTGTGAAAATAATGCTCTTTGCCGGCAAATTGCAAATACTGTTATCAGCAAACGCATTATCTGGCGATACTTGGAACATGGTATACCATTTCCATAGGTAAGCCATTTGAATCAAATTGAGGCGACTTTGGAATGGTTCCATTTATTCCCAACATCGCGGTGACTGCTGCTGACAGGGCATCGAGAATGTCGTATCTCGCAACTTTATTGCGTTTGTATTTGGATTCTGCATCATTTATTATATATACAATCAATTGAAGATGCACATCGACAATATCCGGAGATGGGTGTATGGAACTTATCATTATTTCTTTCAAATGAATTTCATGTTCATGTTTCTTTGATGAGCATCTTGCGTGTTCTTTATCCTGAACAATATAAATCAAAAAAAATTATAGAAAAAATAAAATTTTTTGAGAAACCATTGAGCATGCTTCGATCTTTTAAGTTACATAGCAAAACTATTTCGATATAATCGTGCAGGAAGCGAAGCCAGGCGGAAGTTACACCTCAATTCAACTTAATCCCCGTAACGCTGGACACATTCTTCTCCTGCATCGACACGCCTATCGTCCTCTTCGCAGCCTCGATCATGGGCTTTCTCAGCGAAACAACTATGAACTGAGCATTGGCAGCAGCCTTCTGGATGCGTCTTGCCACCTTCTCGGCATTTATGCCGTCGAGGAACATATCAATCTCATCAAACGCGTAGAAGGGCGCGGGTCTGTACTGCTGGATAGCGAAAAGGAGCGATAATGCTGTCAGGCTTTTCTCTCCGCCGGACATAGCCTCAAGGCGCTGTAAGGTCTTCTCCGAGGGCTGGGCTTTTATGGTCATCCCGCCTGAGAAGGGTTCGTCGGGTTTTTCGAGGAAAAGTTCGCCATAGCCCTCCGAAAGTTCAGCAAAAACCTGTTTGAATTGTTCATTTATCCCGCGGAAAGTGTCCATGAACGCGTCTTTTTTCAACTCTTCATATTTCTTTATTCGAACCAGTATCTCTTCCCTCTCACGGAAAAGGATATCGCGCCGTGATTTTAAATCCTTCTGCCGGTTTTCAACCTCGTTATACTCGTCAATCGCCCTCATATTAACAGGTTCAAGTTTCTCCATTGCGCGCCTCAGCGCCAGGATTCTTTGCGCAATGGATTCGGAAGACGGCACCTCCTCGTCGCGAGATATGCCAAGCTCTGCTATCTCATTATCAAGCCTGATTATCTGCTCGGTCAGTGCGTCTTTTGTAGAATAGAACGCCAGCAGATTTCTTTCCATATCGCTGTGCATTCTCAGGACATCCTCAAGCATTTCCTTGATAGAAGAATGTTCTTTTTGAACCAGGGCACGCTTATTCTGAAGTTCCAGCAGTTCCCCACCCAGTTCTTTTTCCCTGGCGTTCTTAACATTCAGCAGAGATTCAAGAGTCTTGATCCGTTCCCGAAAGCTGTTTATCCTTTCCCGATGTTCGGTTTTCTTTTTATCAAGAAGAGATACCTGCTCTTTTGTCTCGTCTATTTTTGCCTGCGCATATTTGCGCTCAAGAGTAATTGCATTAATCCCGGCTTCAATATCCCGAACCCTCACCTTTTGCCTTTGTATTTCCTCCTCAATCCCTGAAGCTTTGTTGTTAAGCTCGGGCACTTCCGAGCCAGACAACCGTTCTTCAATTTTACCTATCTCTTCTAGGAGTGTATTAATTCCAGCATCCTTCTCTTGTTTTTGCTCTTCGACACCATCCATATCCTTCTTTATCGCTACGCGCGCATCCTCTATTTCCTTGAGTTCCTTTTTCCTTGTTTCTATAACCTCAACCAGCCGCGTGCCGCGGCTCTTGATTTCGGTCATCTGCATCCCAAGCTTTGTAATCTCATTATCCAAGCCTGTAGATTCAGCCTTGGCAGCCCCCAGATGTTCTTCGAACTTTTCGAGCTTGCCGAGGGCAGATTTACGCCTGCCTTCGTGTTCTGTTATCTCTTCGGCAATTTTTTTAATGTTTTCCTCTTCGCCCGAAGCAAATGAGAGTTTCGATTTTATCGTGCCGCCGGTCATCGCGCCTGCCTTCTCGATCAATTCCCCCTCAAGCGTCACAAGGCGTTTACCTCCCATGAGCCGCCTTGCGGTTGCCAGGTTATCTGAAACGAGAGTATCCTTGAAAACATACCAGAATGCCGGGTCAAACTTTTTATCATACTCAACAAGGTTAATCGCATAGTCGATGATGCCTTCTTTTTCCGCTCTGGAACGTTTTTGCATAGATTCCATTTTGTTAAGAGGCAGGAACGTCACCCTCCCCAGGCGTTTTTCTTTCAGGTAATTTATTGCCCTGGCAGCGTCCTCATCATTATCCACAACCACAGACTGCATCCTGGCTCCTGCGGCTATCTCAAGGGCTATGGAGTATTTTTTATCCACTTTCCCGAGTTCTGCTATCGTGCCGTAAATACCTGGCAGTTCCTTGTTTTTCCTTGCCCGAAGGATAGACTCGACAGGCTCGCTGTAATTCAACTCAGCCGCAGCTTTTATTCGCGCATCTGATTTTGCATATTCCTGCTGGAGTGTCCGCAGTTTCTCCTCAATGTCAGTTATCACGCTTTTTATCTGTGCCCTGTTTTTTTCAAGATCGAGGACATCCTTCGCAAGCTCCGGCTTCTTAGCATCTATTTCTTCAATCTGTGCCCTGACATTACCGGCGTCAAAATCCGCGGATTGTATCCTGGATAAGGAATCCTGAATCTCAAGCATTCTATCCCGCGCCTCAGAGGACTTGCGGCGTATCGCATCGAGCAGGCGGTCCTCCTCGCGCATGAGTTCATTCTTTTCATTTTTCAAGCTCTCAAGCTTCTGCTTCACTTTCGCAAGTCTATCCCGACTTCGGGCGAATTTGATATCCACTTCAGCAATCTTGCCCTTTATCACCAGCAGCTGCGTATTCTTATCATTAATTAAACTTTCGATTGTATCATATCTTCGGGTTTCTTCGTTTAATTTATCATTAAATTCAGCAACTTTTCCCTGGATATTATCAACCACAACGAAGGCTTTCCTTTTCTGGGACTCGATATCATTGATTTCATTCTCGGCAATCTCGATAGTGCTGACGCAGCGGGAAATCTCCCCCCGTATGGATTCGATCTCTTTTTTAAGAGCTATCTGTTCATCTTCGCCTTTCTGGATTATCAATGAATTCAAACCTGAAAGCTTGTCTTCAATTTCACGCAGCTCAAGTTTGCGTTCATCCACCAGTTTTATGAATTCTTCTTTTTTATTCTCTTTATCCTGAATTTCTCCCGTGAGCTTATCCAGCTCGTTCCTTGCGTCCTTGAGCTTGGCGAGCAGGATGTATCCTTCGTATTTTCGCTTCTCATCCCGCAGGGACTGGTATTTCAAAGCCTGGTCGCGTTCCTGTTTGAGCTTTGTTAATTGGTCATCAACCTCAGCAAGTATAATATCCACCCGTTCTATCCTTTCTCGAACAATCTCAAGTTCATTCAGCGCCTGTTCTTTTTTTTCGTCAAACTCAGCCACGCCCGCAATCTCGTCTATAATCTTGCGCCTCTCGGTAACCGTCATTTCAATTATGTTTGTGACGTCTCCCTGCATGACCACATTATAGCCTTCAGGAGTTATCTTGGCTTTTGAAAGATAGTTGTGAATATCTGTTAAACCCACAGCTTTTTCATTAAAATAGTAATAACTGTAATACCCGGATTCTGTCTGCCTCACCTTACGGGTAATCACAACCTCATCAGAGTCTACCGGCATCTCCCGGTCTTTGTTATCAAAGCAGATGGTCACCTGGGCGAAATCCCTGCCCCGTGAGCCATCACCGTTGAAAATAAGGTCTGTAAGTTTCTCTGCCCTCAAAACCCTTGAACTTGAGAGACCGAGCGCGAAGAGAATACCATCGATTATATTGGATTTTCCGCTTCCGTTTGGTCCGGAAATGGTGGTGAAATCATTAAAGAAAGGAATTTTTACTTTTTTTCCGAAAGATTTGAAGTTTTGAAGCTCTATCTCTTTGATATGCACTATTTACCTCTTTTCAAGGTTTCTATTATTTCCACCCCTTCCGCTACCCTCTCCCTCTTCTTTACAGACGGTTTTTTAAATTGTTCTTTTTCCTTTTCATCCGATACAATCGTCTTACCTCCAGCTTCAATAATAGGCGCCTGTTTTTTTCTCTCTTTTGGCATATAGTTGCCAGCAATTATGTACTCGCCTTTCGGTTTTGGCTTCTCGGGAGACTTTTCTTCCCTTGGTTTTACCTCCTGTCTGACCTTTGGCTCTTCTTTTACCATTTTTTTGGCAAGGAGTTCCTGAATTAATGATTTCTGGTCAAGAAGTTCTTTCATGACGCCATCATAGGAGCTGTTAAGCTCTATGAGCCTGTGTTCCAGCCTGTCCATTCTGTTTTCGCATGCATGTACTGCATCGATCGCAGGTTTTTGCTGTTCAAACAGGGAGTCCCTGAGCTTGATCTTATCAGTAAATCGTTTCTCCACTTCCATGATGATAGATTCTCGTAAAGATTCCTGCATCTGTGCAATCTCTTTATCCCGTGCGGCAAGTTTTTGCTCAAGTCTCTCTATTATAATATCCCTTTCAGTGCTCATCTATATCCCTCGTCTCTATTAAAAGCCAAATAGTTTTTGGTTCTTGACTTTTTGCACAATACACATATCTTATTAAGTTAAATAATTTATGGGGACAAACGCTTTCTGTCACGTGGGAATAATACGACTTCACGGATATTATCTATGCCCAGCATTGTCATAAGCAGGCGTTCTGCGCCCAGACCCCAGCCTGAATGGGGGGGCATGCCGTACCTGAAGGCTTTGAGGTAGAAATCAAAGCCGTCTGCGTTTAGCCCCTGCTCTGTAATTCGCTTCCGCAATAATTCATACGAATGCACACGCTGCGCTCCTGATGATAACTCCATGCGCGGATGCATCATATCAAACGCCCGGCAAAGCTCGGGTTTGTTTTCATAGGGCATGGCATAGAAGGGCTTTATCTTTGTAGGCCAATCCACTATGAAGTAATGCTCACCTATGTTTTTCCCGATGGAGTGTTCCGACTCGGTGGTAAGGTCGTCCCCCCATTCGATTTGCTCACCGCTGCCGCCTGCGATTTTTATCGCCTCATCGTAGGTAATGCGCTTAAAGGGAGTTTTGGGAATTTCAAGCTCAACTCCCATTGTTTTCAGGTAGGTTGCGCCATTCTCTGCAACGTTTGAATAAACATATTTAATGAGGTTCTCAAGTATTGCCATTACATCCTCATGGTCAAGGAAACTCGCCTCTATATCGATGGACGTGGCTTCGTTGAGATGTTTCCGGGTATCGTGTTCCTCAGCCCTGAAGATGGGACCGATCTCGAATACCCGGTCAAGTCCCCCGGACATCATCAACTGCTTGAATAGCTGCGGGCTCTGGTTTAAAAAGGCTTCGCGTTCGAAATACGTTATGGGGAAAAGGGCTGTCCCGCCTTCGGTGGCAGTAGCAACTACTTTCGGGGTTGTGATCTCAATAAAGCCTTCGCAGCTTAGGTACTCACGTATGCTCCTCAGGATAAGGTGCCTGATCCTGAAAATAGCCTGCGTATAGGGACGCCGCAAATCCATGAACCTGACATCGAGGCGTGTATCGAGGTCAGCATCCACTTTGCCTGTGGTATCCATGGGTAAAGGGGAGTCGGCTTTTCCAAGCACCGTAACCGCAGTTGGGACAATCTCATAGCCGCTGGGCGCTTTTGCTTCTTTCTTGATATTTCCTGTAACTACTAATACGGATTCGCGCGAGAGGTTCCGAACAGTTTCAAGCACGTTCTTGTCTATTGTCTTCTTGAAAAGCGTCACCTGCACAAGCCCTTCCCTGTCCCGAACCACAAGAAAGGTAATCCCGCCCAGGTCGCGTATCTCATGCGCCCAGCCGCAGATGGTGACGAGGCTGCCGTTCATTTCGGGTGTTATTTGGGTTGAGTAATGGGTTCTTATCATTGGTATCACGGCTCTGTAATG
>CAYSLW010000128.1:0-6447 GCA_964431955.1 uncultured Candidatus Methanoperedens sp.
GATAAACCTTTTTCAAAGGTTTTTGATAAAACTTTCTTAAAGTTTTTCATCCGGCTAAACCGCCTCTTTTTCTGGGGATAGTTTTTGCTGCCAAAGCATGCGCTGCCTTTCTTCCTTTTGTTGATTTCCCATCGCCCTTTCCTCTTGAGTACATATTGGCTGATGCTCCGCCTATAAGCCCTGCTATCACATCGTCCATGAAAGGACCAAGTTTTGAGAGGATGCCGGGTTTTAATTTGTCAAACCTGACGTACTCAAAGATTCCCTTGTCGCCGCTGATGTATTTCGCTATGCTCATCCCGATTACCTCATCCACGATTAAAAAAGTCAGGTCTTTATTGAAGGTTTCCTTGCTCATTCCTGGAAGCTTCCCTTCCTCGCCGGCTTTTTCAAGCAGCATGCCTGCGTATAATAATATGCACAGGTTGGGGTCTCTGAGCGCATGCTTTAACTCTCGCTTGAATACCTGCTTGGCTATGTCCTTGTTCTCAACGCCAGGATGGGGAACGTAGAGTTCCATAGCCGCTGATGCCAGCACTTCTTCTGAGAGCCCTGCTTCTTCGAGGACTTTCATTATGCTTCTTGTGCCTGTGTCGTTAACTTCTTCTGGCTGGTTCTTTTTCTTTTTTCCTTTTATGGTTGATAATTTCATGATTTCTCCTATTTTAACCGCTGATTAACGTGAAGCTTAATGCTAAAAATGTATTTAAACCGCAAATGGGCGCAGGCAAATGATGATAACAGAAGTTGTTTCGTATAATTTTTAACCGCAGATAACCGCAGATAAACGCAGATAAACGCAGATAATGGATTATCTAACCTGCGCTCATTCTGTTGTTCCCCTTCCATCCACACGACCACCCCGACCTCCACATACCCTGATGATAGCCTCCCGAAGTGAACCTCCCCACAGCAGAATGCGGGGTATTCGGATAAAAATGAACTAATTTTTAACAAGACTTTGCGCTCTTTGCGTCTTTGCGGTGAAGGTTTATGTTGTCTTGAGCGCATTCTCAAATATCTCAAGACCCTTATCAATCTCGCTCTTCTTAATTATCAAAGGCGGCACGAACCTGATAACCGAATCCCCGGCAGGAAGCAGTATCAATCCATCGTCGAGCGCTTTTTTGACTATCGTTTCGCGCTCTTCAACAGCGGGGTTTTTATTCTCTTTTACAAGTTCCACGCCTATCATAAGACCCATGCCGCGTACATCCCCGATTATGGGGTATTCCTCTTTTAATTCATTAAGGCGTTTCATAAGATAATTACCCTTTTCAACCGCCTTTTCACCGAGTTTGCGGCTCTCCATGAATTCAAGCGTGGCAAGCCCTCCTGCAGCCGCAAGCAGGTTGCCGCCGAAGGTATTGACATGCGTGCCCGGAGGCCAGCTCATTATCTCGCTGCTCGAAAGCGTGGCGCCAAGCGGTATGCCGCCGCCGATGGATTTTGACATGCACACGATGTCAGCCCTCACATCGAAATTCTCCATAGCCATGAATTTACCGGTGCGGAAGCCTCCGCTCTGAATCTCATCCACAATCAAAAGCACGTCATTCTCATCGCATATCCTTCTAATCTCCTTATGGAACTCAGGCGGCGGGACTATGAACCCACCCTCCCCCTGTACTGGTTCGACCACGATGGCAGCCGTATCCTTTGGCGAGAGTTCCCTTTTGAAAATGGTGCGCTCTATTTCTTTTGCGCATGAGATTCCGCATTGCGGGTATTCAAGGTTAAGAGGGCAGCGGTAGCAGTATGCATAATGAGCATGCACAACACGAAGCGAGGGAAAATACTCCTTATGTTTAATTTTTGAACTCGTTAGCGAGAGCGCACCCAGTGTCCTGCCGTGGAAGGCGCGGTAGAAGGCAATCATAGCGCTCTTTTTTGTGTACCAGAACGCAAGCTTCATGGCAGCCTCCACAGCCTCCGCCCCTGAATTTGAGAGAAACACCTTCTCATACCCCGTCATATCGCAGAGTTTTTCAGCTAACCTTACAGGCATTTCTGCATAAAAATCCGAGAATCCGCAGTGCACCATTTTTTCCATCTGGGCGCACACAGCCTCTTTTACCTTTTTGCAGTTATACCCGATGTTCATCACAGCTACACTTCCCGCAAAATCGATGTAAGCATTGCCGTCAACATCGAATATGGTTGAGCCCTCGGCATGGTCGACCACCAGTTCGTAGGGGCGTGTGAGGGATGGAGATATGACGTTATTATCCCTGCTTATGATTTCTCTTGATTTTTTGCTTGTTTTTTTCATAGTTCCTCTTATTCTGTATCTATCTGCGCTTTCTGGAGTTTACCGCTGTAATCAATATAAACCGTTTTTATTTCCGTGAACTCTTCTATCGCTGTCGTGCCAGCTTCACGCGTTCCGTTTCCTGTGGATTTCACGCCCCCAAATGGAAGGTGAATCTCAGCGCCTATGGTGCTTGCATTTATGTATGTGATGCCTGCTTCGATTTTTTCAATGGCTTTGAAGGCGTTTCTCATGTTCTCGGTATATATCGAAGAGGAAAGACCATACTCTACTGAGTTGGCAATATGAATTGCCTCATCAAGGTTAGAAGTGCTGATGTTTGGCGCCTTCATTCTTTCCAATCTCCACGTATTTTGCGATTTTCTGGAGCTCTGAATTATTAATCACAGGACCTACATCAACATTTTCATCAAGACCGCTGCCCAGCCTGAGCTTCTTTGCTCTCTCGATGAGTTTCTTTTGAAATTCGGGAAGTATTTTTTCATGCACTATGACACGGCTTGCAGCAGTACACCTCTGTCCTGTGGTTCCAAATGCGCCCCAGAGCACGCCGTTCTGTGCAAGGTTCTGGTTTGCATCGTCCATCACGATAATTGGGTTCGTTCCTCCAAGCTCAAGCGATACCCTCTTCATATCCTTTGCAGCTTCGCCCAGTATCCATTTACCTGTCGGAAGTGAGCCTGTGAATGAAATCGCTCTAATTTTCTTGTTATGGACAATCGAGCTGCCCACAGTGCTTCCTTCGCCCATCACCAGATTTAAAACGCCTTTTGGAAGTCCTGCTTCAGCGAGTATCTTCACAAGTTCAACTGACATGACAGGCGTGTCGCTTGCGGGTTTCAATACCAGCGTATTTCCGGCTATGAGAGCTGGCATTATCTTCCATGCAGGGATTGCGAGCGGGAAATTCCAGGGCGTAATAAGCCCAACCACACCTATGGGTCTGCGGACTGTCATGCAGAACTTATCCGGAAGCTCGGACGGAGTGGTTTCCCCAAGAAGCCGTCTTCCTTCCCCGGCTGCATAATACGCTATATCTATGGCTTCCTGGACATCACCGCGCGCCTCCTTCCGCACTTTTCCCATCTCAACCGTCATTAGTCGGGCAAGCTCTTCCTTCCCCTCTTCCAGCATCCTGGCAGCCCTGAAAAGTATCTTGGCGCGCTGCGGTGCTGGCGTACTGCTCCACGAGTCAAAGGCTTCCTGCGCGCTATCCACGGCATTTTTCACATCTTCTTCTGACGCTTTATGTATTTTCCCGATTATTTCGAGGGTTGCAGGATTGATATCATCGAATGTCTCGCCAGTTTTTGATTCTACCCATTCTCCGTTTATGAAAAGCTTGTATTCTCTCAAAAAACTCACCCTGTATTTAATTAAGTTGGAGGCAATGCTATTTTAATGTTTTGCAAAAAAATTAAAGATAAAAACCCGAATTGAGAATCTATTTATGTAACTTAGGGCAATTAAGAAGTAGAAATAATGGAAAGAATACATGAAATGCTTGTTAGATATAAAATTATAATTATTTCTATTATTGCTCTGATTTTGGGAGTATTATTAGTAGTATTATCTTCACCTCAGAAAAGTTTAATTTCTATTTTTAAAGAAGAAGTTATTAGAGATATAGGCATTACTTTTATCCTTATTGGTATAGCAATTATATTCTATGAACATTTTATTCGAATGAATTTAGTAGAATTAATCCAACAAATCTACACAAATTCAAAAGACGACCTAAAAAAGTTAATAGATGCTCAATGTGAATTTAAATCAATAAAAGATTCAGGGTTAATAAATGTTTATTTGACAGAAGGAAGTTCTGAAATTCTAAACTTAGCAAAAAAAAATATTAAGGTGTTAGGGATAACAATCAATTACTATTTTACTCCCGGAGGCAACGAGTATAAAAAACTTCAACAGTTAGTAAAAAATGGCTGTAAATTAGAAATTTTAATGTTAGATTCTGAATCTGAATTTGTCGGCTATAGAGAAAAAGATGAGGATAATGAACACCTCAAAGAACAAATAGAATTATCATTCAAAATTAAGAAAAAATTCATCGAAGAACTTCCAGATGAGTATAAATCAAATGTAAAGATTAACTTTTATGATAATTATCCTGTTTATTCTATGACTATAATAGACGACAATCTAATCAGGGTAACACCGTTTTTATATAAAAAAAAGGGAAGAGCATGCCCGACTTCGGATTATATACGTAAACCTGGTGGAGTTTTTGAAGATTATTTCGAGCATTTTAATGACCTCTGGAAATCATCTCATGATGCTATACTATCGCATAGATGAGATTGCTATATCTTGTGCGCCTGAATTTAAGCAAGCCGGATCAATAAACAGTCACGCTTTTTACGCCTTTTATCCTGGCGATGCCATTTACAAGTTCCCCGCTCACCCTGCCTTCTGTAATTATTGTGAGCCTGGGATTTTCAGTGAGGTAGGGGTCGTCCGATACCGCCTGCCTGATAACGATCCCATGTTCTGCTACCGCTGTTGCTACGCTCCCCAATAGACCTTTTCGAGCAGCGTCATCGGGCGTGATGACTATGACGCCAAGACCAAGATACGGGGCGACATCCCTGAGGAGAGGCATGGTGCGGATATTCTGGAATATCTGCATGAGTCTTGCATCCTTTACAATAGTTTCGCATGTGGCATCAACCACGCGCCTGTCCACTCCGATTTCATGTGCGATTTGAGTGTGTGGGATTTCGATACTCCCTGAGACAACTCTGCCCTTATTAGTCCCCGTATTTAAATACGGGGTCTTTATCTGGAAACCTCTTTCTAAAATCAGCCTTATGACCTTTTCCTGGGCAGGATGTTTCTTGAATTTTTCCTGAATTATACTCCACATTAATTCTATTATAGTTATACTTAATACAAATGTTTTATCGTGTGTTAAGCGCTTTTTAAACACAATGATTGTTATCGGCATAGACCCGGGACTTGCAACCGTGGGCTTTGGCGTCATAAGAGCAGAGGAAAATGTCATCACTCCTGTAAGCTACGGCTGTATAAGAACATCTGCTGAAAAACAAACTCCGCAACGCCTCCTGGATATATACACCGAGATAATTGTACTCTTTGAAAAGTATGCACCTTCTGTTGTTGCAGTCGAGAGACTCTTTTTCAATAAGAACGTCACAAATGCGATGTCTGTGAGCGAAGCGAGGGGCGTTATCTTTCTTGCTGCGCAGCAAAAAAATATACCTGTATTTGAATACACCCCGCTTCAGGTAAAGCAGGCGATTACAGGCTCTGGCAGGGCGGATAAGAAACAGATGCAGGAGATGATTAAGAGGCTTTTAAACCTGGGTGAAATACCAAAACCTGATGATGCAGCCGACGGTCTTTCGATTGCTTTATGTCATATAAATATAATGAGATATTAGATGATTTCACATATATACGGAGAAATAGCGCATCGCGGCGAGGGTTTTGTTGTAGTGGATGTGGGGGGCATAGGATATGAGGTCAATGTCACTAAACCGACAATGCAGGAACTTATAGATAAAAAAGAAAAAGTAAAGCTGTACACCTACCTCAATGTCAGGGAGGATGCCCTCAATTTGTACGGGTTTACAAGCGCAAGCGAACTTACGATGTTCAAACTCCTGATAAGCGTGACAAGAATAGGTCCACAGATTGCGCTTTCCATATTGTCCCAGATAAAGATAGAGGAGCTTGCTTTCGCAATAATCCATGAGGATGAAAGAGTCCTGACACGCATTTCAGGGATTGGCACAAAAAATGCTAAAAGATTGATACTTGAACTCAAGGACAAGATGAAAAAGAAAATGGAGGGCTATAAGGGAATTCCTTCAAGTAATGTCGGTTACGATGCGGTGAGCGCGCTTGTCAGCCTTGGATTCCAGCAGCGTGAGGCGCAGCAGGCAGTTGAAGCAGTCTCTTCGAGTATTAAAGAGCATAAAGTGGAAGCAATAATTAAAGCTGCGCTTTTGAAATTAAAGGAAAAATAAATATGGATGGAGATTATTTGACGGAAGCGCGTCCTCAAAAAATGGTGGTCGAATGACTCAATTGGCAATAACGGCGAGGGATAACAAAAACCTATTTTCAAATTATTATCTGGATAATCAGATCAAAAACAATAATGAATGGAGAAAAGAGGAGCATAAAACTGCTTTTTC
>CAYSLW010000129.1:0-6434 GCA_964431955.1 uncultured Candidatus Methanoperedens sp.
GTCCAGAAACTTTTTGGGGCTATCCATGAATGGATCAGACTTAAATCACCACAAAAGTCGCAAAGAACGCAAAGCAGAGCAATAACAATCTTTGCGACCTTTGCGTTCTTTGCGGTGAGATTTCTATGTTATGCAAACTGGTCAAAGGAAACTAACACAATAGGGAATTAAGAACATGCAATTATTCGGCATAAAAACACCACTTATAAAACCGGGTGATGATATCGCGGAAGTGCTGATCAGGGCATTAAAAACCAGAGGCATGAGACCCATAGATAACGATATATTCGTCCTTGCCGAATCAGCAGTCGCAACAGCGGAAGGGCGGGTTGTAAATCTTGAAAGTGTTGCCCCCTCAAAAAAGGCGATCGAACTCTCAAAGGTATATCAAAATGACCCCAGGAAAATGGAACTAATTATCAGAGAATCGGATGAAATCCTGGGAGGAATACCGGGAGTTGTCGTTACTATTACCAAAGGAGTGCTCTCTCCGAGCGCGGGGATAGATAATTCCAACGCTCCGGAAGGGCATGTGGTGCTGCTGCCTGAGAACCCAAAAAGGAGCGCTGTTGAAATCAGGAAGAAGCTAATGGCTGAATACAATTGCAGCCTTGCAGTTATCATAGGCGACAGCAGGACTCAGCCACTTCGCCTTGGTTGCGTGGGCATAGCGCTTGGCTGCGCAGGCATAGAGCCGGTGGAGGATGCGAGGGGAAAGAAAGATCTCTTCGGGAAACCTCTGTTAATAACACGGCGAGCCACGACAGACAACCTTGTATCCGCGGCGCAGATAATAATGGGTGAGGCGGATGAGAGCACGCCTGCTGTGCTCATCAGGGATGCGCCTGTGAGATTCATTGAGGGCAGCGAGGATATCCCGACGATATCGAAGGAGGAGTGTTTGTATTTTGGATGTTTTTGATAACCACAGAGTCGGCTATGAACTGTGGTTCATAAAAGACAATGAAAAAGAACAACAAAATAGAAATTAACAGCGAACTTATACGAACTCGTACGAACTCTGATGGCGTGAGTTCGTATCAGTTCGTACGAGTTAGTTGTTTTTCATACCAGGCACTGAGACACGGAGCGCCAATCTCTGAGACTCTGTGTCTCCGTGGTTGATTTTTTTGGTTTTTGATTCTTTAACACCAAAAGAATTTACAGTCCGGCAAAATCGAAAATGTAAACTACAGCCAGGTGAGTGTGCCAATTCCATAAGCGACATCTTTTTATAGAATCATAAACATGAAACAACACAAACTCAAGGCATAAATCCGTTATTGGAAAAAGCCGAAGACGTAACTGCATTTAATTATTTATAAAGGAGAATACCTATGGCAGGTCAAATGTTTGGACAGCAGATTATCATTTTAAAACAGGGAACAGAACGCACGCGAGGAGAAGAAGCAAAACGAAGTAATATCATGGCGGCTCTGGCTGTGGCTGAAGCCGTAAGAACCACGCTTGGTCCAAAGGGATTGGACAAAATGCTCGTAGACCCGGCAGGACTTGTAATCATCACAAACGACGGCGCCACAATACTTGATGAAATGAAAATTAAGCATCCTGCTGCAAAAATAGTGGCTGATGTGGCAAAGACCCAGGATGATGAAGTAGGCGATGGCACAACAACAGCAGCAGTATTGACAGGGGAACTTTTAAAAGGTGCGCAGGAACTCATGGAACAGGGAGTTCATCCCACAACCATTATCCATGGATATAACCTTGCAGCACACAGGTCAAAAGAAATCCTATCAGATATTTCTATACCTTCAAACGAAGATGCTCTCAAGAAAATAGCCACTACTGCGCTTACAGGAAAAGGTATCGAATTCTCAAAAGAAAAACTTTCAGACCTGGCAGTCAGCGCCGTGAAGTCGATAGTGAAAACAGAAAACGGGAAAAAGACGGCAAACATAAAGGATATCTCCATAGAGCGGCGCGGGGAAGGAAGCGTGGAGGACAGCGAGCTTGTGAAAGGGATAATTCTTGATAAGACAAAAACCCACCAGAGCATGCCTTCTCGAATAGAGAATGCCAGGATAGCAATACTTGCCGTGCCTATCGAAGTCCGGAAAACCGAAACAAAGTCCGAGATATCCATTGAAGCACTCGGACAAACCCGCATGTTCCTTGAGGAGGAAGAAAGGCAGATACGCGAGGCTGCTGAAAAAGTAATCAAAGGCGGGGCAAATGTTGTGTTCTGCCAGAAAGGTGTGGATGACCTTGCACGGTATTTCCTTGCCAAAGCCGGCATTTTCGTGACGCACAGGGTGAAGAAGAACGACCTTTTGAAATTATCACGAGCCACGGGCGGGAAAATAATCACAAGCCTTGACGAGATAGAACCTGAGGCTCTGGGGCGAGCCGGACTGGTTGAAGAGAAAATGGTGGGGAATGGGGAGATGATATTCGTTACGCAGTGCAAGAATCCCAGCACTTATTCCATATTATTGCGGGGAGGAACTGAACACGTTGTCACAAGCTTAGACAGGGCTATGCATGATGCCCTGCGCGTGGTGGGAGTGGCAATCGAAGATGAGAAAATACTCGCAGGCGGCGGCTCGCCCGAAATAGAACTGGCGCTTCGCCTGCGGGAGTATGCTTCCACACTGGAAGGCAGGGAACAGCTTGCAGTTAATAAATTTGCTCAGGCGCTTGAAATTATCCCCAAGACCTTAGCCGAGAATTCCGGGCTTGATGCCATCGATATGCTTGTGGAGCTTCGAAGCCGGCATGAACATGGGAACAAGAATGTCGGTCTTGATGTGTTTGAAGGTAAACCTGTGGATATGCTGGAAAAAGGCGTTATCGAACCGCTTCGCGTGAAAACGCAGGCAATAGCTCTGGCAACCGAAGCAGCCTCCATGATACTGCGCATCGATGATGTGATAGCTTCTGCAAAAGAAGCGCATCCGAAGAAGAAACCGAATCTTGGCGATCTAGACTAATCTGGATGCAGTACCATATAATCCTGACAAAGGAATGCAATCTTAACTGCAATTACTGCGGCGGGGGGAGCGACTCCCCGCCTAAGGAAATAAGATACTCTATTTCAGACCTCCAGTCTTTTTTATCTAAAGACAAAGCCCATGTGCTTGAGTTTTACGGCGGAGAACCGCTTCTGCGCATTGATAGCATGAAAAAAATCATGGATGCAATACCCGGGCTCTTCATTATCCAGACAAATGGTTTACTTTTAGATAAAATCGAATCGCCGTATTTAGAAAAATTCCATTCTATCTTGGTATCCATCGACGGTAAAAAGGAAGTGACTGACAGGGAACGCGGAAACGGCGTGTATGACAGGATAATGCATAATATGAAGATTATAAGGCGCAGAGGCTTTCGCAGCGACCTGGTTGCCAGGATGACCGTAGCGCAGGGCGCGGATATATATGAAAACGTGCTGCATCTTCTTGAAACGAATGTTTTTGACCATGTTCACTGGCAGCTCAGCTTTGAAATGTTCTGGGAAGGCGCAGAACCTGTTGGGGAGTGGATTAGCTCCTATAATGCAGGCATCTCCTCGCTTGTAAGATGGTGGCTTTCCGAGATGGCGCTCACAGGCAGGGTTCATGGAATTGTTCCGTTTATAGGCATTATGAGTTCACTGCTTTCTGGAACGCAGTCGCGCCTCAGATGCGGCTCAGGTATTGACTTTTTTACGATAATGCCGGATGGCAGGGTATCTGCATGTCCTGTATCTATTGATTTTGATTTCTCGGTAATTGGCTCGATATATACTGATGCTCCCCTCTCACTCTGCAATAAAGCATGCGTAGGTGAACCCTGTACTTCTTGCGATATTTTCCACATCTGCGGCGGCAGGTGTCTTTTTGTGAATAAAGCGCAGGATATGCTCAGGGAGAATGGATATGCCCTGATTTGCTCTACGGTCAGGCATCTGGTGCGGGAGTTGCAGGAGGCGCTGCCGCAGGTGAAGGAGCTGATTGAAAAAGGCGCTGTAAAAAGGCAGGATTTTGAGTATCCTGAGTTTAATAACGGGTGCGAGATTATCCCTTAGTTAACCACGGAGGCAAGGAGGCAATGAGGCGCAAAATACTGAGATTCAGAGAAGAGGAATGATATGAGCGAAATAGAGATAAAATGTGCCATGTGCGGAACAAAGACAAAAGAGGCAAAAGACATCACCTTCACTGCAACAGTCGAGGGCAGGGAGATAGTTATAACAGGCTTGAAGGGTTCGCGCTGCCCGACGTGCGGTGAAGAGTATCTTGATGCGGATTCCAGCGAAAAGGTCGAGGAGATAGCGAAGAAATTCCGGAAACCTGCTGTGGTGTTTAAGCGAAAAATCACGGTAAGCGGAGGAAGGCGGGTTATAGGAATCCCTGAGGAGATTGATAGAGCCCTGGGAAAAAAGAGAACGTGGATATCTGGCTGGAAGGCGATAAGATAGTTGCCGAAGTGTATTGAAAGGTTAAGCGCTTTTCTGACAGGATAACAGGATGGACAGGATATATGCATCCTGTTAATCCTGTCTTATTTTTTAAGAAGTAGTGCGGTTTTTAAGAGCCTGACCATAGAAGGCGCGCCTTCTGGTGAGCTCTGGGTTGAAAGTGAGGCAGGGGTTCCGAAGTGGGTTTATGAGCTTTTCAGGACTTTTGAGTTCGGCGCATGTCCATGACCGCAGAGCGCGAGGTATTGAGAACAGCGCGGTTCCTTAAGCGAACATGAGTATATATCTCTGTTGTTTTTGAATCTTCATGAGCAAAAAACAGACCCAAGCAATAAAACTCCGGGAAAGATTATAAGACCTCTGGATACCATGGATTTCAAAGAAACGAAGATAGCATATGGAACAAACTGGGCAACACATCCAAAATGAGTATATGCGCAATGCGCCTATACTCCGAAAATGGAATGATATACGCAATGCGGATATACCTGAGTTATATGAAATGGCGACCCTAAGACTTAATAAGGAGAAATGTTATAGTAGGAGGTAGAATAGCATGAATAACCGAAAACAGATAGGTGTGGAATTGATAACTGATTTGGAAAAGGAGCGAGGAAACAAGGTAATAGTTTACTTCACAGGTGATAGACAGCCTTTTGGCTCAAGAATTGCGGAAGATGCTGTTAGGCCCTTATATGAGCATCTAGTGAATTTAGATTTCGACGAGGGAAGAAAAGTTATCGACTTATTTCTTTATAGCAGAGGAGGAGATGTAAGCGTACCCTGGAGAATCGCCAGTATGGTTAGAGAATTCTGTGAGGAATTTAATGTTCTGGTCCCATATAAGGCGCAAAGTGCAGCAACGCTTCTCTCATTAGGTGCTGATAATATAATTATGGGTAAAAAAGCGGAATTAGGGCCAATTGATCCTACTTTGGTTAAAGCAACTATTGGCGAAGGTGCACTGCCCCAACAAGAGATTTCTGTCGAAGATGTTAATTCTTTCCTTTCATTCGTTAAAGAAAGAGCAAATATCAATGATCAATCCGCTTTAGCTGAAGTTGTTGGGAGTTTAGTAAACCAGATTAGTCCTTTGACACTAGGCAGTGTAAATAGGGAGAATTCCCACATACGATTAGTGGCAAGAAAACTTCTAACTTCCCGCAAAGAAAAGATGGATGAAGAGAAAATCAATTCTATTATAGAAACACTCACAGAGAAAATATACTCTCATGGTCATGGTATCGGAAGAAAAGAAGCGAAAGACATTGGGCTCCCTATAATTATCCCTGATGATAAGACAGAAAACCTGATTTGGCAACTGTATTTAAAATATGAAGAATTTCTGAAATTGACCGATCCTGTTCATCCTGAGATTGAACTGGCTCAAGATGAGAATAAGATTTTGGAAGATTTGCCCGTAGCTATAATCGAAAGCATTAAAAAATTGCACATTCATAAAGCAAATGTTGATCTAAGGAAAACCCGAAAGGTACCCCCATCACCTCAAATCAATCTCAACATAAACTTACAACTTCCTCCAAGTATACAACCTGCACAGATTCCTCAACAAGCTCAACAGATCTTACAACAATTAATGGCACAGATTTCTCAGGATATAACTCAACTGGTCCAAAAAGAAATAATTAGGCAATCACCAATAGTAGGAATTGGAGGAAGAGTTTATGGAGGTAAGTGGTATGAAGAAAAATAAGGAGGTCATCGAGATGGAATCTAAAGTTAAAGTATCCATAAAGATATTACCATTTGGTAGTATCCGCTATGAGATCGCAGGCTTGGAACGCACTACGGAAGAGAAAGAATCAGAGATATCAAGGTACATTGTACCTTTAACAACACATATTGAAAAGGTAGAAATTCGTTATGAAGAGGGTGAAACTTATTCTGTGCCGAAAACTACTGCAGGCATATAGGAGATTTATTGAGTTCGCCACTTCATATAACAGAGCGTATCTGGCTTCGCTACGCTCCGCCCAAATTCCCCTTCGGG
>CAYSLW010000130.1:0-6404 GCA_964431955.1 uncultured Candidatus Methanoperedens sp.
TAAACTTGTATTTATAATCAAGCGAAGTATCTACATCGGTTAAACCATTCTTAATCAAATGGGCATTTAAAAAAGTCTTGTTTTGTAAATAGAGATAACAAAGTAGATTATTTTCGGAGTCGTATTTTTGATTATCGAATTTTAGGAATACTTTTTGCCCACGGGTTTTATCTATTAAAAATTGAAGGGCATCTTTATTTTTTTCTGGAATCTCTTTTACACCCAGCAACTTGATTTTTAATCCGTTATTTAAGAGCAAAAGTTCTGGAGATAACACCTCTTTTACTGTATAATATGTTTCCCTTTCGAATTGTGAATTATCAATTTTTGAGCCGAATCTTAATTTTTTAGGATCAATCCTTTTATTAAACTGTATAGGATCCTTAAATATATACGGCAGTTTTTTAATTTCTTCCTTAAAATCTATTTTTGGCTCTTCCTGTTTGATTATCTCAAAACTATCATCTTGAGAAATGGTCTTTTGTTTTACTCCGAGTTTTTCTTCTATAATTGGTGAAAAATTCTCGTTTATCTCGTATCCAATAGAGTTTCTATTCAGGTTTTTGGCTGCAAGAGAGGTTGTACCGCTTCCCAAGAACGGATCGATAACAGTATCTCCAACAAAACTGAACATCTTTATCAGGCGTCTGGGTAATTCTTCAGGAAACATTGCAAGATGTTTATCCTGCTTTTCGCCAGAAAAATTCCAGTGCCCAGTAAAGTATTGGTTCCATTCTTCCTGTGTCATTTTTGATTGCTCTTTAATTTCCTTACTAACCTTTGGAGAATCACCATATTTCTTGAAGATTAAAATGAATTCGTAATCTAACTTTATGATTCCGTTTCTTGGATATGGAAAAGAACCCATTACTGTAGCCCCGCCTGTCGTATTGCAGGTAGTAACTTTCTGCCATATGATAGCCCCCATATAGTCAAAGCCTGCACTTTCACAAAACTTGATGATTTCCGTTCTTATTGGGATGACTTTATATCTACCATAATAAACTGAACGAGCGAACTGGTCGCCAATGTTTATGCACATACGGCAGCCTTTATGTAAGACCCTGTGGCATTCATTCCAGACCAGATTTAAGTTATTAATATACTCCTCGTAAGTGTCATTGAAACCTATCTGCTTCCCATTTCCATAATCTTTTAGTTGCCAGTAGGGGGGAGAAGTAATCATAAGATGAACTGATTCATCTGGCACTTCTTTCATACATCTCGAATCCCCAAGGATTATCTTGTGTGAGGTAGCCATATTATCACTGTAAAATTCATTGAATCCCTGCCGCCCCTATCTTCTCCGCCAGCTTTGCCAGCACTTCTTTTCTCATGCCTTCCACGAACTTTATGCTACCTACGACAAGATGCCCTCCACCGCTTACGCCTGCGCCCCTAATCTCACTGCGCAGTTCCTTCACCATCTGCGGGATGTTCATCTTCACACCCCTTGAGCGCAGCACTGCAAAGTCCGGACCGTATCCTATCGTTACCACCGGCTGTCCGTTGTACTTAGCACACATTCGGTCATGTATCTCCCCAATTGTCTTGCCCGGAGGAGGAAAGGTGAACTTGTGGGCATAATTCTCCACGTCGATCACATTCAACATAGCGCCGTTTGGCAGCGTCTGCGTCTTTACATTGGGCATCGACGTCTCCAACTGCTCTGTTATCGCAGCATTTGCCTGCTCACACAATAATTTTACGATTTGCTGGTGCCTGACATTTGAGCCCAGGTTGAGTATGTCGTTCATAATCCCGCGCCCGTCGTTGAACCTCTGCCAGAATGCCTCGTAATCAACAGCCAGAGCCATATTTTTCAGGTCTTCATGTTTGTATCGCTCTGCTACCAGCGCTTTATAAAGTTCAGCCTCAGGCGCGGCTGACCTGTCCCCGACCGCTGAAACCGCGGGGAGATGCTTTATCTCTTCCGTGATATCGGGGTTTATCATACGGGCTATCTCAGTTCCTATCATACCCGTGGTTATGCCGAAGTCTCCCCCTGCATACGCAGGGTTCACATGTTCAAGCACCATGGGATCTATTGTCCCGTCGGGATGATGGTGGTCAATGACCACGATATCCACGCCATAAATCATTGCCTGTTTCATAGCAGGCATGTCTTCCTCGGTCGCTCCGTTGTCCATCAATATCACAAGCGGCATCTTCTGGGCAAACCGTTCCTGGTCTTCAAGAGCAAAGGTCAAGTCCTTTGTTACGTCCTCAAGTTCATAGAACGGCGCTTTTGAGGGAGAGCGCCTGTAGAAGTGACGGTCGGCATCAGAACCTCCGACTTCCCGCAGCAGCGGCAGGAGCGCGCGCTCTATGGCTATTGCTGAAGTAATGCCGTCTGCGTCTGCGTGGTGCCTTATGATAATCGGGCGGGACTTGAAGACCGCTTTCCTGATTAGTTTGGCTGCATTCCGCATCCTGGGCTTGAGCTTTTCAAGCACCTCGCTCTTTACAAGGAACTGGGTGTCGTGGGGTTCTGCCCGCTTATCTATTGCTTTTTCGATCTGCTCTTTAATGCCAGTGGCATCTCCTCCCCAGAGCTGCTTCATGGCGCGTATCTCCACCTGCATGGCGCTGTTCCTCATCGATGGCTCACCGATTACCTTGACTATGGTCTCGGATTTTATCTCAGGGTACGCTCTCTCACCAGCTTTCTCAAACGCTGCGCACTGCACAGTGCCGTCTTCATCAGAGATGGTGAATATCGTAGGACCGCCTGTCTGTTTTATCTGTATTACCTCGCCTGAGAGATGCACGAGCTTGCTTATGTATTTTGAGAGTTCTGTGGTCTTGCGGCGCGGGAGCTGTTTTTCAACCTCGATTAGCTGGTATTCCTTGAGACTGCGAGGGACAAGCTCGATGTTGCCGTTTTGGGCTATGTTTTTCACTTCGACGAATAATTTATCACCGATTTCCGGGATTACATTGATATTACTTGAATGTATGAGACCCCGAAGCTGCGGATTCAGGTCAACGAACACACCGAAGTTGGCATGCCCCTGCACTTTTCCTTCGTAAATCTTACCGACATCAAGCTCGCGCGCGTCGCACTCGGCGCTCAGGATATGGACAAGGGGTTTTTTGGCGCAGCTTTCGCAGAGGTCGCCCTTTGCGGTCTCCCGTCCGCAGACAGTGCATGTGAAGAATTTTCCCATGCCGGCACAAGGTTTACATGGTTCTGTCACTGAGATTTTGCCCGTGCCGTTGCATCCGGCGCATTTCATGCCTCCTGCCATGAGCGAACCTATGTCTTTTTCCGAGAGTTTGTCAAGGCTTATGGACTTCGTTTTGCCTCTGCCCTTGCAGTCAGGGCATTCTTTTTCGCTTATTATGATGGAGCCAGTGCCCTTGCAGGCGGTGCATTCGATGGTCATAGAACTATGTGATAGATGCGCTGTGGAATGAAATAACTTACGCGGTGAATAAATCGAATCATCTATATTAGTCTGCGGTTCTATCTCTTGATTTTAAGAAGCGCCGAGGGGGAGATTTGAACTCCCGCTGTGCATAGCACAACCGGTTTTCAAGACCGGCGCCGTAGGCCGCTGGGCTACCTCGGCACTGCTTTTCAGAAAAAGCAGGTAAAAATGGTATGCATTGCTTATTAATATTGCCTATATCGAAAGCTTTAAACTCAATTAATAATTATTGACTCAAATCAACAACATTAAAACGAGGTAAAAAATGACAAAATTGCTGATGGTCTTATCAAAAGACCCATACACTACGGAAACGCCTGATCTCGTACTCGATATCGGGCTTAATGCAAAAGATAAAGGAAACGATGTTTCTTTATACTTAGTCGAAGATGGCGTGACTGCTGCAAGGAAAACAGAGTTCGGGAATAAACTCGCAGCCGCGCATAAAAAGGGCATAAAGATATATGCCGACGACAAGGCGGTGCTTTCACGTTCGCTCACGAATAAATTGATCGGCGGGGTGGAAATCAAAGAAATAAGCACCCTTCTTGATTTCATTATGAATTACGACAGAGTGGTGTGGTTCTAAGTGATAATATGACAAAACAGCTTACAATCGTATCTATAAACGGTCCTTACAGGGACGAGAGCGTGTTTACAATGATGAGGCTTGCACATGCTGCAAAAGAGAAGGGCATTACCGTCAATTTCTTTAACTATCTTGACGCCACGGTAATTGCGCACAGGGACCAGGCGCCCAAGGAGTTCCCTCCCATAGAAACCATTTTCGGAACCATCGTTAAAAAAGGCAAAAAGTTACCAAAAGCCGATGCCATAGCTTGCATAAAATGCACGGACGCAAGAGGTGTTACGAAGTACCAGACAGAAGGCGTCGTAATAGGCGGGCTTTACGACCTGGGTGAATGGACAGCGGAATCAGACAAGACCATACTCATAGGGTGAAAACATGGCAAAGAAAGTAAATATAATTGTAACACAGCCCCCTTATGGAAAGGAAGATGCTTTTTCAGCAATCCCGATGGCGGCATCACAGGTTGCTGCTGGAAACGAAGCCTCTATGATTTTCGTGAGTGGCGGCGTTCATTCCATAGTGAAAGGGCAGAAAACAGGATACGGAGACCTTGCCGTATGGATCAAGGATGTACCCATAGTGGAAGCTGAGATAACCAAGAACATTGAACTTGTGAGTTTCTTCGCTTTAGATAAAGATATTGCAAAACGCGGTATCTCAGACAGCGAAATTGTCGATGGGATAAAGAAGATTACACTTGGCGAATTAACAGACAAGATACTTGGGGCGGATGTTAACCTGGTATTCTGATGGCAGAAATAATTCCAGACGAAACACTTGACGTAAGAGGGGAATGCTGCCCATATCCTCTTATATTATCTAAAAAAAGGGTTGAACAATTAAAAAGCGGCGAGATACTGCATATCATAGCCGATGACCCTGTAGCTCCTCAGAACATAGATGCATGGGCAAAGAAGTCTGGAAACAAACTGCTCGCAGTAAAGCAGGACGGTAAGATTTTCAATATCTTTGTGCAGAGGACTTAGGCTTTACCCGTTGATTCGCCAAGCACCACGCCAGTAGCAATAAGATGTGCCACCCGCAATGGTTCAGGGATGTTGCTGTGTATTGATGTCATGCGTACAATCTCAACTGCGCTTTCCTTGTCTATGCCGCAGCACTGGATAAAAACCGGGTTCTCCTGCGCCACCCTGTATATCTTGCCTGCGCGCTGGATTATTTCCCATCTTTTTTCCGTCTCAGCAAGGTGTTCGAGGGCGAGCCTGATTTTTTCAAAATCAGGGCATGAACGCATAAAAACAATGACAGGAATATCTGTCTCATCGTAAAGCCTTTTTATATCCACGGGGTTAAAGCCTGCATACGTGACGCCGTCAAGCATTATTACCCTGATTTGAGAGCAATATTTTGAATTCTTGATCATCCGGGTTATAATATCAGTGGCGTCCATGCCATCTTTTGTGATTTCCGAACGCAGAACGCCGTCAAGCTGCTCACTTCCACGGAAAAAAGTTCCTATTATGGTAACATTCCCCGTATTTAAATACGGGGTCTTTAAAGCAGAATCATCGATGGCAAGAATCCGTATCTGTGGTTTTATGTGCATTGTTTTTTGTTAGTCAGTCCCTGTATTTAAATACGGGGTCTTTTTATATAGATTTCCGTTAATCTTAATAATGCCTGCAACAATATCCCCGTTCATGAAATTCGCCGAGAAATGTCCAAAATGCGGTGGTAATGTTCAGACAAAGAGTATAAGAAAATCCATCGGACTTGGATTTGTGGAGATTCCTGTAGCGCAGTTCTGCCTGAATCCTACATGCGACTGGTACCAGGATTTCTCCGAGGCAAAAAAACCGGAAGAGATTAACGAAAGCGTCTTGCACATAAAAATCCCCGTATCGAAAGACAGGATGGCTGAAATTAAAAAAATGCTCCCTGAGGTAATCCAGAGAAATATGATGGTGGTGAAGGGCGCTATCGTCGTTACAGTTCTTTCGCTATTGCTTGTCTTGATTCTTCGATGGATTGCCTAATATATCACGTTTGTTCGTTTAGAAAGCATTATATTCCCAGAACCTAATACGAATAATCGGGTGAAAATAATGGCAGTAGGTTTTGTGTTAATAAATGTCGCTCCCGGCGCTGAAAAGAAAGTTTTTGACACCATGATAAAGTTCGAGGAAATCCAGGAATTGTACCCGCTTTTCGGGGACTACGACCTGATCGCAAAAATCCAGGCGCCTGATTACGAGGCACTGAGCGATATCGTGGTGAATAAGATTAGGGCGCTGAAAGGCGTGACTGAGACCAAGACGCTGACCGGGGCGAAGTTCTAAAAAGTTAATCTCGAGAAAGATTAGATATTGCGGGAGCTTGAGAGTGGAAAGAACTTAGCACAGCTCAGTCGTGAAAAC
>CAYSLW010000131.1:0-6387 GCA_964431955.1 uncultured Candidatus Methanoperedens sp.
CCCTCATGCACCCGCGCGCGGATGCTTTTCGGATCTCAATCCGGGGTCGTTGACTAAAAAATAGAAGTGATAACCGCCGATTAACACAGATATAGGATAAGCCTACATCTATCTGCATCTGCGGTTACTACTCCCCTGAATCAATTCAGGTGTCTTTACTCATCCAATATTGCTTCTGCCGTCTCACGATAGGCATTCATCACGTATGGTATGCCTGAAATCTTTGAAGCTTCTTCAGTCAGAGACATAACATCCTGGCGCCCGATAGTCGAAATATTGAACCTTCGGGAACCTGCCATGAGCTGCTGCAGTCCTGTCCTGAACTTCTGGGCATAGGTGTAAATGCCTAAAGCACCCAGCGGGATATTCTTCATGTCATCGCCGAATTTCTGGGCAAGTTCCTCATAACATACGAATATTTCCTCAGGTCTGCTTCCGAACTCGGAAACCGTCTTGGGCAGATCGCCGTCTTTTATCCACTGTCCGATGTTCTTACCCACGAATCCGGGTATCATAAGCGCTCTTCCCATACATACTGCCTTGAAATATGGTGCGCCCATAGCGAGCGCCTTGTACACGCCATCCTCGCTTGAGAATCCGCCTGCCATTGCAAGGTCTGGTACTCGCATGCCTTTCTTGCTCAGCTTTTCTGCGAACTCATAGATAAGCGACTGGAGGTAAACGTGGGGATTCCCCATTCTTCCATCATATGCCAGGGGCTCATGCCTGTTCCACCCGGTGCGCCGTCTATTGTGAGCAGGTCGATCTTAGCTTCAGAGCAGTATTTCAATGCCATTGCAGCTTCGACCATTGAATAAGCGCCAGTCTTCAGTGTGACTCTCTTGAAACCCATGTCACGCAGGCGGTTTTAATATGCAAAGACTGGGCTGAACCAATTTGAAAAACACTCCTTTCTTGATTTTAAAGTGGGAATTCAAAATCTATAATTTTCACTCACTCTCTGCCCTATCGCCGCTCTCTATACCATTCCTCACATCCACAGCTATGCCTTTCTTGAATGAGAGCATTTCAAGGGGAGATAGCACGGCTTTCCCTGTTGCCAGCAACTTATCATTTTCATCCACCACAAGAACCTCCTCGCCAGCCCTGATGTCGGGGTCTACAGCAACAACATGCCGTGCAAAGGCGGTCTTGCCTTTTGCCACAAAGGGTGCAGCATCGCCGTTGACCGCAACCCTCTGCCCGGGATATTTCATAAAAGCATGGAGCCTTCTTGCACCCATGATGCTCAATGTCAGCATTCCATCACGAGCCCTCACGGTAGCGATGCGGTTTTTGTCGAGAAGTATCTGGCGAACCCTCTTTGTAGTAGAAAACTGGAATTCCACGGTATCAGGGAAGAGGACTTCGCCCGCGCCACGCCCGAACTGGTAGTCTGCTATTGTGCGGACGCGTTTTAAATGAGATTGCTGGGAACTTTGTTGGGACATTTATTGCTCCTGAATAGATAATGATATGACTGTATCCTATTATACCCTAAACATTCTTGAACAAATTATAAGTGTTCATGGGTGGAATATCTGGTTATGATCACTATCACCTCATCCCGCATGGCAGCTATCGACGCAAACTGCGAGTATCTCGGGATAAAACGCCTACAGCTCATGGAAAATGCAGGCGCTGCTGTGGCAAATGCTGTAAAACAAAGGATAAGCTCGGGCAAAGTTGTAATAATGGCTGGTAGGGGAAATAACGGGGGCGATGCATTCGTTGCTGCGCGGCACCTGAGCAATTATGATGTCACGGTACTCCTTATCGGGCGAAAGGAGGAAATCAAAACACCTGAAGCCCTGCATAACTGGAATGCGCTTGAGAAAACCACCATCCCTTTAATCGAGGTCACGGATTCAACTGCGTTTGACCATGCAATGATAAAAAATGCAGACGTGGTTATAGATGGGATTTTCGGAACAGGCATAACAGGAAAAATACGCGAGCCAGAATCCACGGCAATTGATCTCATTAACGATTCAGACGCTTTTGTGATTTCTGTGGACGTGCCATCTGGATTCGACCCGGATGGAGGCGAGTTTGAGAAATCCGTGCATGCAGATATGACGCTTACTTTCCATAATACGAAAGTTGGCATGCTTTCTCCTGACGCACGAGAATTTACAGGCGAAATCCGGGTGGTTGATATCGGCATTTCCAAGGAAGCAGAATGCTTTGTGGGACCGGGTGACATCAAGCCCTTTCAAAAAAGACCTGTATTAAGCCATAAAGGCGATGCAGGCAGGGTACTTGTAATCGGCGGCGGAGCCTATTCTGGGGCGCCTGCACTTGCTGCTCTCGGTGCGCTTCGCGCAGGCGCGGATATCGTTACAGTGGCTGCGCCGCGCAATGTTGCTGGTATAATTGCCTCGTTCTCACCAAATCTCATCGTTCGCCCCCTTTCAAGCGATAGACTGGTGGGAGACGACATTCCAACTATTTCGGAGCTGATCAAGAAACATGATGTTGTTGTAATGGGTATGGGTCTTGGATCCGCAGAAGAAACCCTCTCTGCTGTTAAAAAAATAATACCGCTATGCAGGAAAGCAGTGATAGATGCCGATGCGCTCTCGCCTCAAATTCTTCCTATTAGCAATAAAAACGTTATCATTACTCCCCATACAGGTGAAATGAAAAGAGTATCGGGTGTGGATGTGCCCGGAGACGAGAAAGAAAAAATTGATTTCATCAGGAATTTCGCAGAAAGCAATGAAATAACAGTGCTATTAAAAGGCGCTGTTGATATCATCTCGGACGGCGCCGAGGTTCGAGCAAACAGGACAGGAAACGCTGGCATGACTGTCGGAGGCACAGGAGATGTGCTTGCAGGTTTGACAGGCGCGCTGTTTGCAAAACATGAAGCTTTTGAAGCAGCTTGCGCGGGAGCATTCATCAACGGCGCTGCCGGAGATATGGCATTTGCAGAATTCGGATACGGTCTTCTTGCAACGGATGTTATTGATTATATCCCCAAGGTGATGAAAGATTGAATATGTTTTCACACATACACGATGACAGGGCAAGAATGGTTGACATCAGCGATAAAAGAGATGTAGCGCGGCGTGCAGTGGCTTCTGGCGAGATACAATTACAGCCAAAAACCATAGAAGCTATCAAAAACAGGCAAATAGTGAAAGGGGAAGTGCTTGAAACTGCGCGCATCGCTGCTGTCATGGCAGTCAAACGCACCTCTTCCGTGATACCCATGTGTCATCAGATTCCCATAACCGGCATCGATGTTCAATTTGAAATTAGCATTGACACCATCAAGGCATCAGTCGAAGTCAAATCGGTTGGGAAAACAGGGGTCGAGATGGAGGCACTTCATGGGGTAAGCGTGGCACTGCTCACAATCTGGGATATGGTAAAATCCGCAGAAAAAGATGAAACTGGTAATTATCCGTTTACTCAAATAAAAAACATCAGAGTTTTAGAAAAATCCAAAAATGAGTAGGAGTAGGTTTAGATATCTAATAAAAACGATGGGTCGAAGGAGACTGAGGGTACTAAAGGCATTAGATATCTAATCCTACAACAATATTAATGATGGTTTTAATAGTATTTAATATTTACGCTAATATTATAGAGGATAAATAATTATTATTATCATCATGACAAACATGTACTGCGGGTAAGCTCACCTGCTACATTGGTATGCATCATTTCTCTCACTTTTTCGATATCCTGCGTCTGTCCCAGCACCCACATCAGTTTAACAAGTGCTACTTCGGAGAGCATGTCCTCGCCTTCTATGGCGCCGGCTTTTAATATGTCCCTGCCTGTATCGTATACGCGGTCGCAAACCCTGCCGTTGATGCATTGCGATGTCATGACAACAGGTATCCCGGCATCTGTGGCATTTTTAATTAGAGGAATCCATTCTGTTGATACGTGACCAAGACCCGTGCCTTCAATCACGATGCCTTTATACCCGGAGCCTGAATGGAACAATAGCGATTCACTGCTTGCTCCTGCAGCGTATTTTATCAACGCGCATTTGGGTTCAAGCTTATCATGGAGCGCAAGTTTTTTCTCGCCCCGCTTCGCGTAAGAGGGCAGTGTTTTTATCTCGCGGGATGGATATTCCACGCGTCCTATTGGCTTTGCATTTATGGACTGGAAGGCATCCCTGCGCGAGGTGTGCATTTTGCGAACTTTCGTTCCCCTGTGGATATGGCAGAAATCGTCACTAGTTCCGCCGTGCATAACCACACATACCTCTGCGATGTCGCTTGTCGCCACGGCAGCGGCACATATTGCATTCATTGCATTGTCGCTGCTGGGTCTGTCCGCGCTTCGCTGGGAACCCACCATCACAACTGGGACAGGGGTTTCAATCATGAAGGAAAGAGCGGCAGCCGTATACATCATGGTATCCGTGCCGTGCGTGATTATGACGCCGTCTGCCCCGTTTTTTATTTCCTCATACACTGCACGCGCAAGCTCAACCCAGTAGGAGGGACGCATGTTTTCACTCAAAATGCTGTATATCATGCGGCAGTTGTAATTCGCTATCTCCTCGAGCTCCGGGATTGCGCGCAGGATGTCATCAGCCGAGAATTGCGAAGTTACTGCGCCTGTTCGATAGTCTATCTTGCTTGCAATGGTTCCGCCTGTGGAGAGGATGGAAATATTAGGAAGACCTTTTTTCTTATATGTTAGTTTAGAAATTGTCTCTTGAATCTTTTTTTCTTGTTTTTTTTCGAGCAGGGTTATAGATGCGAAGTCCCATTTTATTCCGATGTTGTAACCATTTTTTAGCTTCAGGACAATGCTATCTGTCTGCGAAGGCATCAGTGTTCCTTCATATTTTTTGCCTTTACTTTCTACCCTAACTTTATCGTATGTTTCTGCCTGCATAATGTCTCTGTAATAATAACAATAGATAAAAAACT
Organism: uncultured Candidatus Methanoperedens sp.; assembly: GCA_964431955.1. GTDB lineage: Archaea > Halobacteriota > Methanosarcinia > Methanosarcinales > Methanoperedenaceae > Methanoperedens. Next base: position 4,908 of record CAYSLW010000131.1, read on the forward strand.
ATGCAAACAAAACATAAACCTTAATGAGTTATTATGATAACTTGAGGTTATGGTTAGAGTAATCGGCATAGACCCCGGGACAAAAAGTTTTGATTTTTGCGGTCTTCTTGACGATACAGTAATTCTCGATACCTCAATATCAACTAAGGACATAATCAAGGACTCTGGACTGCTCTCGAATATCATAATAGAAACAAAAGCCGATCTGGTGGTGGGACCTTCAGGTTTTGGTATCCCTGTGACCGGTATTAAAGACATAGGAGAGAAGGAATTGTTTCTCATGTCGCTTATCAAAAAAGAAGATAAGAAAAGCATCCTCGGCTTGCGCGCATCCATAAACAAGATGAACCAAAATAAGCTTCCAGTCTTTTTTATTCCCGGCGTTATACATCTTCCCACTGTTCCGTATTACAGGAAAATAAATAAAATCGACATGGGAACTGCGGACAAGCTTTGCTGCGCCGCACTCGGTATTAGAGACCAGGCATTAAGGTATAAGAAGAATTACAGTGAAACATCGTTCATATTGCTGGAAATGGGGTTTGGATATACTGCTTCTGTTGCGGTAAAGGATGGAAAAATCGTGGACGGGACTGGCGGAAGCTCAGGCAACATCGGTTTTCTCTCACTTGGAGGCATGGACGCGGAACTTGCTTACCTTCTGGGAGGATTTAATAAAGAACTCATTTTCCGGGGAGGAGTCGAGACGCTAGCAAAAACGCCAGACAAACTGATGGAAAGCGAAGATGCTTTGAATGCATATCTTGAAGGTGCGATTAAGGATATTCTGGCGCTTACAGCATCGGTAAAACCATGGGAAATCATAGTCTCTGGCAGGATTTCAAGAGTAAAGGGACTTTTTGATGAGTTAAAAAAGCGGCTTGATTTCCCTGTACGAAGACTTGAAGGCTTTTCTGTCAAAAACGTGAAGGAAGCAGCCCAGGGAGCCGCGCTTATTGCGAATGGGCTTGCAGGCGGGAGATATTCCCAGCTTGTTGAGGCGATGCGAATAAGAGAGGCAAAGGGTACGTCTCTTGATTATATACTATTGCCAGAAATCGAGGCTCTGAAAAAGGAATACGGCATTTGATTCGCAAAGCTTTTTAAATAATCAAAACATCTTGGACTTCCGCGCTGGGCTCGTGGCTTAGCCTGGATATAGCGCCGGGCTTCTAACCCGGATGTCGGGGGTTCGAATCCCTCCGGGCCCGTGTATTGCCTCGGTGGCTTAGGGGTATAGCGCGTCCTTGGTAAGGACGAGGTCGAGGGTTCAAATCCCTCCCGGGGCTTACGATTCTTGTTTTATTCGATTTAAGAAAACCAAAACCGCAGATAAACGCAGATGAACGCAGATTAATAACTATCATTTTATCGCAATATAAATATTTAATCCCCGGCGCCGATATGTTCCCGAAGCAGCAATATTCCAGCAGACCCGAACTCCTCAAGCCCGCATCGATGGGATGGGCTTTTTTCTTGC
>CAYSLW010000132.1:0-6379 GCA_964431955.1 uncultured Candidatus Methanoperedens sp.
ACCCCTTTGTAATAACAAACCAAAAAATTGAAAATATAACTCAGAAAGTAGAAAATCAAAGAAGGTCTCAAAATCTTTAGGTGTGTCCCAATCGATACCTACAACATTATTTACACCGTAAACAGCCCACTGTAGAGGCTTAATGTCTTTAAAAGTTTCATATAAACCCTGTAAGGTTGTCCAATCCTGCCTTTTCTCTTTATATCCTTTATAAGAGATCAAGGGGATTTTCTCTCCTTCTTCATTAATAGTCAGAGGAATCAAGATCATCCCCATTTTGTGATATTTCTTTAAAAGTTCAAGGATCATCTCGTTCACCTCCCCTCAACCGCTGCATGCCCTGTCAAACACTCTCCGGCAGCCTGACGCCCGGCAATCTGCATAGAAGCCCGGAGGGCAAACAAGACGCGCTCAAAGCGAGCGATAAATTTATTAGTTTGTAGGTAATTTAATTGCATGAGCGTCTCTTGCATTGAGGTGCTCGCTGTGCTGCCCGGTCATGTCCGACTGGGCTTTTTCTTCAAGCTCTTGAAGGATTCGCAGCCATTGAGGAATCACGAAACCTCCAGGAAGGGCTCTTTTTTTCCTGATAGTACCGCTTCAATGTATGTCGACCTCGGCACTAACTCGCGTGTAGTATCTATCTTTTCCAAAAGCATTTTACCAAGCGTTATTGTTACTCGTTCTTTTTCTTTCATGGTATCACATTGGTAAGATTTATCATATAATATATGCATAAGGTTATAGACTTAAAAGAAGTATTTATTTAACCTTAAAAAAGTGATTATAATGTCGAAAGGAAAGAAGATTAATTCATTCGTTGACCTTTTGAAGCGTCCTCTGTATTACCGGATATGGGGATTATTGACAATCAACCCCAAAATGATACAATGTCAGCCCGGAAAGAAACGATACACGTATGACCAGATTCACGAATTATCGATGATAAGCAACCCCCCCATGACATCGAAGGAAATCAATCAATGGTTTCACATAAAACCACAGACCTTGAATACATACTTAAAAAATTTAGTAAACACAGGATTAATCAAAAAAATACAAACAGGAAATGCAAAGCAGGTAGTCTATAGGGGTCTTACTCTTGAAGAGTTTCTGAATTTAATGTTAATACATGCCCCACCGCTAAAATTTGAAAACCTGATTAAAGCGATACCGATTTCAAAGAGTGAATTTTTAAAAAATTTTATTATAAACTGCGACGCAAGAGTTGAGAAGGGTAAAAGGAATGATACCCAGGTGCTCCCATTTTACAGAAAATATTCCACAGAGCAGCAAATTAAAGATAAATTAACCCATACAAAAAAAGAGATTAACAATGTTCTTAAAATAACCGATCAAGGCCCTGCAACAATCAAGGTATTTTATGGGAAAGGCAAATTTTTAGAAATATAATTTACTTTTTTTCTAACTCTTTCAGCTTCTTCAAAAGCAATTCCTGAACTTGTGGATCGCTGAACAGCTTATTCAAAGTATCATCGGCGCCTTTTCTTGAATCCAGGTCAGTTTTAATCTCTCTTACCTGCTTTCTTAGTTCTACATTCTCTTTGCCAAGTTCTTCAAGCCGCTTTGTGTCCTCTGTATTCAATGACCTTATCTCAATGGTCTTCTCGAAGGTCAGATACGGCAGGTACTGCTTATACATCTCTTTCAGCTTGTCGATGTCGTGGTGAAAATATGCTAGGTCATTCCCGGAAGGAGTATGACCGAGCATGAAGTCAATCTTATTTTTTGGCATGCCTGCGTTTTCCAAAGTGGAAGCAAAGAACTTTCTAAGTCCATGCGATCTCGTTTTGATGTAATGTCCTTTTATCCCATCATCGTAGCCGAGTTCTTTTCCCATGGCATGGAATATTCCTGCAAAATGGCTCTCACTGAGCTTATCGCCTGTCTCGTAAGTTACAAAAGCATAAGCATCGGGTGTAACTCTCAGTTTCTTTGCAATCTCCTTCCGGCGCTTTAGTGTTTCTTCTGCATGACTGAATTTTTGTTTCTTTAATTCTTCCAGGGTTGTATTTTCTTTACCTGCTGCCAATCTATCTCTCTCAGCCCAATACGCCTTGAGCGCATGCACAGCCTCCGGAGAAAGGAAGGTAACGTAATCCACCTGAGCTTTTTCGCGCCTGATGCCAAGGGTCCCTATATCATCAGCATCGATTTGTATTTCCTCGACTTTCAGGTTAATGATTTCCAGTCTTCCCATACCAGAAGTCGGCATGCAAAGAACGATAGCTTTCTCCCTCAGATTCGGAGCGTTGGTCAGCAACTTAACAATATCCTTTTTATCCGGGACGTAGTTGTTCTCTCTTAGCGGCATTGCTTTCTTGTTCCTGATAACTCCATTAGGTAGCGGAATATCAAACGCTTTGTAAAAGCTCCTTATCGCTGCGATTCCAATATTAAACGACTTCGGAGCATATCCCTTATCGGTCATGCATATTTTGAACTTTGCAATCTGTCCCCCTATTTTTCTTTCTGCAGGCAGCAATCCCGCTTTTATCTCTGATATGGATTCTACCACCAATTGACTGGGTGTCAGCCCTATACAGTCACAGAATAACTGCATAAATCCCAGATATGATGTGCGAGTATTCTCTGCAAGTTCGTTGTTCGTGAACCACTCCTGAAGTTTCTTATCTTTCTCGATTTCCATTAAAATCACCTTAATTGATTGATTATACGCTGGCATGTTATATAAATTTTTCTCAAAAAAGTATAGTAAATTCATTACATAACTAAAATTACGTCTGTAGGATTCACCGGGTTACCATTGTAATTAATTGATTTAAGACTACCGAATACTTTCATGTTTGATGAACCCGTCTAAAAAGGACGGATATCTTTGGGTTCATCAAATGCTTAAGAAAACTTATTTGCTTAACAGGACTATTCAGCTTGTATGAGAACCATTTATCTCGCTGCGCCGCTTTTTTCGGAAGCTGAGCGCGATTTTAATCGCAAACTCAGGGATGAGATAAAGAGTGCAGGTTTCCAGGTTTTTCTACCGCAGGAGGACTCAAACAATGTCAAGAATGAGAAAAACAGGCAGCAAATCATTTTTAATAAAAACCTGACAGCAATCGAACGCTCGGATATAGTGGTGGCTGTGGTTGATGGGACGGATGTGGATTCCGGCACTGCATGGGAGATTGGCTATGCTTTTGCGAAAGGGAAACCTGTAATCGGGCTGAGGACGGATTTCCGTACTCTGGGTATTGAGGGCACGGTAAACCTGATGATACAGAGGTCTGTCATTCTTTGCACCAGTGTAGCGGAATTATTAAATCGTTTAAAGTCGATGTAAGTTTCATGAAAATAACAGGCATCTCAGGAAGTCCGAATATTGGAGGCAATAACGATAGAATAGTCGAACTTGCTCTCGGCATAGCAGAGGAAAAGGGATACGAAACTGATAGAATTTTATTGTCCAAACTTTCTGTCATGCCCTGCACGGACTGCGGAACCTGCAGGACCAAAAAAGAGTGCCCCATCGACGACGACATGGCAGAGATTTACGAAAAGCTTGAAACAAGCGATGCTTTTATAGCATCCTCGCCTGTATTTTTTGGATGCGTATCTGCGCAACTGAAGGCATTGTTCGACCGCACAATACTGCTGAGAAGAAACGGCTTTTTGCTGAAAGGCAAGGTGGGTGGGGCAGTAGCCGTTGGCGGAAGCCGAAACGGCGGGCAAGAATTCACAATTCAGGCGATACATGCATGGATGCACATCCACGGCATGCTGGTTGTAGGGGATAATGCGCATTTCGGGGGCATACTCGTTAAGCCTGTTGAGTCGGATGACGTGGGTTTAAAGACTGTGAAGGATACTGTAAATATGATTTGTGAAACACTTGAGAGATTTAAGTAAATGGAAGAATATCATTTAGTCAAACAGTTTTCAAAGCCAAAAGAAGGGGAATACGTGCCCATAACTTTTGTCGAGTTCAGGCGGAAACTCGTAGGATGGTCGCCTGAACTGAAAAGAAGCGTGTATATCGAGAATGAAGAGGAGAAGGCTAAGCTGAAAAGGGTGAGGGAGGTAAATGTGATGGTTGCGATAAATCATCTGTCGGGAAAAACATCGTCTATCGAGCTCACGGATGAGGAGAAGGCGCAGTTTGAGGAGGTCTATAAGTTTTTCCTTGAAAAAGGCGGGCAATTGGTATACACGCGAAAAAAGATTGGGGCTAAGATTGTCTCTTTTTTTGAGCTTAAGGAGAGTGAGAAAAAGGTCAGGGAGGCGTCGGGGAAGAGCCTGCTATCGGAGAGGATTTAAAAAGGAGAAAGAACAGCAGGCAAAATCAAATCCCGCTAATCCCATACGACTCCAGTATAACCTCACCGTTCAGATGCCCCGTATGATAGGTCTTGCCCATCTCAAGGTCATTAACCGTAATCTCAGCAGGCGCAAACACATTGGCATCTATCTTGAAGAAATCATACCCTGCATCCTTGAAAGTCTTATAGAACGGCTTGCCGTAATCCTTGGACGTGCTTGAAGGCACCTGCTTGAACATCTCCTCATCGAATCCCCTTACGGTCAAAAACACAGAGCCGTAGTAGATTACGCTGTCATTGGTGCTTCCCATGGCTTTCAAATCGTCCTTGACCACAGGTGCTATTGGAGCGCATCCTGTGCCGCTGACTATCTTGGTGGTGTCATAGCCCAGTTCGTTTAGCTTGAATATCGCCGTTTCCACCACCCGCCCCGAGACCTGCACAGAGCCAACGATGCTTGCCGTCGGAGCCACAAGAGCCACCACATTCTCAGGCTCTACATGGCATGCCTCGGCAATATTCTCAATCACCTTTTCATCGGGCAACTGGTTTGATTCAAGGGCTATAACCGCATACTCGCAATCGTCCTCATATTTTATGCGCTCGTAGGTTTTCTTGGGCTTGAGAGCAAGAGCTCTCGCCGGTCCAGAGCCCATTGCGAAGTATTTACCCACGCTTATTCTCCATCCCGCGTTTTGCGCCCCTAAGCAAGAAATTGCAGGATGGTCTGTGGTGATATCTACAAAAGCAAGCGGTATTTCACTTATTTTGTGCACCGAAATCGAAGCTGCGCCAAAACCTCCCATGCAGATTTCAGTAAATAAAAGACCTGCCTCATATCCTCCTGCTACATTTACCCCGCAATCTATTATCTTGCCTCCGTTTTTAAGTTCAAAGGCTTTTATTTTTAATTCCTCAGACCAGTCCATCATTTCTTCCGCGATTTCCATTGCTTTTTCATTAACGCTTAACAAAATACTCACCACCAATGTAAATAGTTAGTAGGCAAAAGGGACTTATAAGGTTTTTGAAAGACATTCCATTTACCGCAATGGAGGATTTAGGGTGGGCTGACGGTATAGCATTCGGCACTCCTACGAGGTACGGCAATATGGCTGCGCAAATGAAGAATTTTATAGACAGGACAGGTAATCTGTGGCAGAAAGGCGCGCTGATAAACAAAGTAGCAGGTGTATTCACGAGCACCCAGCACGGTGGTCAGGAAACTACCATAATAACATCCATGGTGCCGCTGTTCCATCACGGCATTATACTTGTGGGCGTTCCTTATTCGGAACAAAGGTTGTTTGCAATCGATTCTGTGGGTGGTGGTTCACCCTATGGTGTCTCGTCTGTTTCAGGACCGATGGCTGACAGGATGCCGACAGGGAACGAAATAGAGATTGCAAAAACTCTCGGCAGGAGAATTGCGGAGATTGTCAAGAAAATTTCAGGGAAATAAAATAGAAAGTCACCAAAATCCAGCCAAAAACGATAGCCCAAAGAGGATAAACATCGCGCCTGCGCCCAGCTTTATTTTTGATAAGGGCACTGTTTCACACAGCTTCTTGCCGAGGAATATCCCCAGCAGGCTTATCAGTCCAAGCGCAAGCAACGCGCCTGCAAATACCAGATAGGGGGAATCGTATTTTGCTACCAGCGTGATTGCGGAAAGCTGGGTCTTGTCTCCCATTTCAGCAAGCGCTATCATGCTGAACGTGGAAATAAATGGACTGCGCAGCGGATTATTATTTACCTCGCAGCTTTCCTTGGATGATAATATCCAGATGCCAAAAGCCACGAACAAAAGCCCTGCAATAATCCTTGTTAAATTTGGGCTGATTAGCTGGAACAGTGTTTCTCCCACAAGTACTCCAAGCCCTGTTACAAGAGCAAAAGCAAGTATAACGCCTGCAAAAACCCGAAGCCTGTCATAGCTAGCTGATAATGCGATTACGGTAAGCTGGGTCTTGTCGCCAAATTCAGCAAGTGCGATGAGGCTGAAGGTTGTTAGGAAAGGGGTTATGTCCATGCATTTTCCAGCGAGTCTTCTGCTCCGAGGAATTTGCCGTCTGCAATGA
>CAYSLW010000133.1:0-6272 GCA_964431955.1 uncultured Candidatus Methanoperedens sp.
AAATAATGTAATAGGTTTAATTTCAAGTGTTGTATCTTTGTGTAACTTGAAATTTTGGAGTTTGATTTTTTCTAACATAACGCTCTTATTATTTTTTATTTTTTATATTTATAAACTTGTGTCAATCAATAAATAAAGGTTCATCGGAATGAGTGATTAAGTTTAATTCCTCTGCGTTTTTCAAGAGTTTTTCGATTGCAGTAATACCATTTCCGATATCCAGTGTATAATCATTCACATAAAGCTGGATGTGCTGATCTATCACCTCATCTTCCAGTTCCTGCGCATTGCTCTTGATATATTCCCGTGTGTGAGCAGGATGCTGGAACGCATATTCGATACTCTTTCTGAGAAGCCAATCGATTTCCCGTACCAGAGCCGCGCCCAATTCCCGTTTTGCAAGAATCCCCCCAAGAGGTATCGGCAGACCAGTTTCTTCCTCCCACCATTCTCCCAGGTCGATGAGCTTCACGAGATTATATTTTGGATAAGTAAACCTCCCCTCATGGATGATTAAACCCGCATCAACGGTGCCCAAACTAACTGCATTCATGATGCGGTCAAAAGGCATCTCAACTATGTTTTTTATCTCAGGCGCAAACAATTGCAAAAGAAGGTAAGCGGTGGTCATCTTACCCGGAATTGCTATCTTTTTCTTGCCAAGCTCGGATTCTCTTATTGGTTTTTTAGCCACTATAAGAGGTCCGCATCCCCTTCCGAGCGCACTGCCGGAGCGAAGAAGGCAGTAATCCCCTCTCAAAAAACCAAATGCGTGGAAAGACGCCTTGGTTACATCCAGTTCCCTGTTAAAAGCCATCCTGTTCAGAATTTCCACATCCCTGAGTATTTCAGAAAACTCCAGTTCTCCTTTGAGCTTTTTATGGGCTAAAGCATAGAAGATAAACGTGTCATTGGGGCATGGGGAATAGCCTATGGAGAGCTTTTTCATTTTAACCTTTTAACCATTTCACTTACTACCTTATTTACATGCGAAGCAGCAAGCGGTATGTTCCATTTTCTCAAATCCCTGTCTTCGATGATATTGCTTATACCTCGAATCTCGACCATGGGTATGCTATACTGCGTACATATATGAGCCACGGCAGCGCCTTCCATGTTTTCACATATCCCGTTGTGGCGCTTCTTCATGATTTCTCCGACTTCGCGGGTTCCTGAGCACTGGGATACGGTTATGAAATTGCCGGAGGTTACATTAAAATCCAGGTCCGCCGATACTTTTACTGCAAGCTGTGATAACTTCAAATCCATTGGAAAAGTATTGAAATATTCTTTTCCATTTTTTAACAATGGGCTTATTACTTCCATTGATTTCCATCCTTCTTTTGTTAATACCCCCTCCTCGCCATAGTTCTCGTTCTTTGCAACAGCCACATCGCCTACCTTGCCCGAGTATGCGCCTGCAATGCCGAAAAGTATGAGAGCATCTATATTGTAATTTTCCAGCATCAGCGTTGCAGAGTGAGCAGCATTGACTTTACCTATACCGCTGTGAGTAAAGACAATGGATTTCCTGTGTAATCCCCCCTCAGAAATAATTTTCAGTTCTTCAGCAGGCACCGGGCTTATTTCAGTTCTCAATTCTTTCGACTCAATAGGCGTTGGAGCAATAAGCGCAATGGTTGGCATACGTCTATTTAAGATGTTTCATGAAATAAAGCTTTTATAATATTGGCATTCTTCACCGAATGCGGATGAATAGGAATACATTTAAAAAAATAGACTCAGGAAGTTTTCACTTCCTGATACTTACTGCTGTTTCTCGAGTAGTTTTGTCTTGGTTAAGAGTCTTCCGTCCTTTGCGTGCGGTTTTCTCAGTACCGAGTCGTTTGCCTTCTCGATCTCGCGTGCCTCGTCAGCAAGCATCGCAGCTACGCGCATCGCCTCATGTCCTGCTGCTGCCGTGGTTGCAATCTGGTCAACCTCTTTCAGCACAAAGCAGGCAGGGAAGTCGATCTCAGCGACTTTAGTAGCTATGTGTAACGCAGCTAACGCTTTAGCCTTTGCATATGGGTTAGCGAAACCAGCGCTTTCCACGCATTTTTCAGGTTTTGCAAGTATCCTGGGAAGTGCTAGCGGTTTTGTTCCAGCGGCTACTTGATCGATTAACTTATCTATCTCTGTCTGCACCAGTCTAATTGCACCGCAAACAGAAAGCACCTTTGCAGCATCGGTGTTGAAGATAACCATCTCCACCGGGTCAAGGAACTCTCTTTTTGCACCAATTAAGGGATCCACTGGCAGTATTATGTACCCAAAGCCTGCCTGCTCAAGTTTCTCTCTGTCTTCCTTCTTAGTCGGACCGTCTGAAACAACGACTGTTGGCGTGTCTTTCCAGATGTCACGCGCTGCCGTCGGACCAGGAGCCATTGAGTTGGGGCTTATAATGACCACAAAGTCGGGCTTCCAGTTCTTGAAGGATGCCGTTTCAGCAGCCTCTTCCTTTCCCATCTTTGCGCCTGTTCCGAATGCGCGCACCGCGATTCCCTCTCTCGCCGCAATCTCATCAAGTAACAAATCTATTACCTGTGAGGTTCCCAGATTTCCAAGTTTTATAAATCCTACTTTAACGACCATATTTAATCACAGGGAGAGATTCGTCTGATTTGTTTATAAGGTTTTTGAAATTGTTCTGGTATTTTTCAGAAATTGTATAAAAATTAATAAACTCATGCGTGATTATAGTTAAAACTTAATCTTTGCGACCTTTGCATCTCTGCGGCGAGGACATAAACACCGCAAAGTGCGCAAAGAAACGCAAAGGGTTCACAAGTTATGATAAAACCAAACTCAATCCTTGAAATCAGTTGCGGAGGGCACTCAAAGCTGTATGAGACAAAAGGCAAGGAGTGGGAATACTTCGTGGGTATTGATATCAACATGAGTTTATGCAAGCAGGCTAAGAAACAGGGGCTTGAAGTGGTGTGCTGCGATGCCTTCAACCTCCCTTTTAAACCCAAATCATTCCAGGACGTGTATATCCAGTGCTTCACAGCGCTTCTTGAAAAAGAGGCTTTCAAAGAGGCTTTCCAGAAAAGCGATTACGAAGAGTTCTGTGATTTCATGGGACGCGAGATAGATTATGCGTGGCAGGTAATAGACCCGTTCTACGAGCTTCTGATGGAATGCAAACAGGTGAGCGAGCACATAATATGCCTCCCGTCGTGCAATCTTGAGATGAATAAGTATCTCGTGAATGCGGTCAAGAATTTGCCGAGTGTTACGATTGATGTCGATTTATCAAAAAATTGGGGCAAGAAAAAAGCGTGTGTTATGTATCTTGACATTGACTGCACAATATACGTTTGAATTACAAACATTTTTAGCAATTAAGGATAATCCTGCTCCCATGGTTAGAGTGCTTGCAACCGGTACGTTTGATATTCTCCATCCCGGGCATTTGCTCTATCTTTCAGAAGCAAAGGCGCTGGGCGATGAGCTTTATGTCATCGTGGCGCGCGACTCGATGGTGAAGCACAAGCCAAAGCCAATTGTGCCCGAAAGGCAGAGGCTTGCGATGGTGCAGGCGCTGCGCATGGTGGACAGGGCAGTGCTTGGGAGCGAAAACGATATGTTTGAGCCGCTTCGCAATATTAAACCTGATATTATAGCGCTTGGTAAAAACCAGCATTTCAATGAAAAAGAATTAGAAGCGCAATTAAAAGCCCATGGCATAACTGCAACGGTGGCAAGAATCCGGGCATTTGAACCGTGCGAACTTTGCAGCAGCGCGGCGATTATTAGAAGAATACTTAAGAGGAACGGGTAATCACTTTAAAACCGCTTCCATCCTCCGCAGCGCTTCTTTTATGCGCTCCTGCGACGTGGCATACGATATCCTGATAAAATCATTCCCTGCTTCGCCAAAAGCTGCGCCGGGCGTTGCAGCAACGAAGGCTTTGTTAAGTAACAGTTCCGCAACTTTTTCCCCACTTCCGTATTCGCTCACATCAGCAAAAGCATAGAAAGCTCCGTCTGGCATGGCACATTTGATGCCGAGTTCATTTAATCCTTTGACGAGCAAGTCCCTTCTTGCCTTGAATTCCACTACCATATCTGCAACACAGCTCTGGTCTCCCTGAAGCGCTGCCAGACCAGCATACTGCACAAACGAAGTTGCCTGGCTCACGGAGTGGGAGTGAAGCTTAAGCATCTGTTCATAGACTTCCTTTGGCGCATGCACATATCCCAGGCGCCATCCTGTCATTGCGTATGCTTTTGAGAATCCGTTGACCGTGATTGTTAGGTCATGCATCCCGTCCATAGAGCCGATGCTTATTTGCTCCCTGTCATAGATAATTTTCTCATAAACCTCATCTGACAACACCATGATGTTCTTATCAACTGCCAGGTCGGCAATCTCTTTTTGCGTATCTCTGCCGTATACGCTGCCTGTGGGATTGCACGGGCTGTTTATAACGATGAGTTTCGTCTTTTTTGTTATGTGTTCTCCTACTTCCCATGGTGTGAAACCATTATCTCTATTTGTAGGTACCCAGACTGTTCTTGCACCAGCAAGCCTGATACATGGGTCATACGACACCCATGCGGGGTCAAACAAAATTGCTTCATCGCCTTCCTCCAGCACCGAGAGCATAACTTCAAAGATAGCCTGCTTTGCCCCGGGTGTAACGATTATATTGCCTGCCTGCACATTGATGTTATTCTCTTTTTTCAACTTCTCTGCAATTGCCTTTCGCAGTTCCGGGATTCCGGAGGAAGGTGTATAATGAGTATCGCCGCGGTCAAGGGACGCCTTCGCGGCATCGATGATGTGCTTTGGCGTTGTAAAATCAGGTTCCCCGAGACTGAAACTTATTATGTCTTTGCCCTGGCTTTTTAATTCACTTGCGAGGTTTGATATTCGAAGCGTTGCAGACTCTGTGATGTTTTGCAGTCGTTTTGCAGTCATAAAGTGTAACTCACAGACTAATTTCCTTATATTTAAGCCATTCTACGAGAAAAAAAGTAAAGATATAAAGATATATAATATGAAAAAATATGTTTAAATGATGGCAAGAAAACTGAGTTCAGATGAATTGAATTATCTCGTCAACCTGATTTTCGAGGGGATGGACTGAAATGCCGCATGTCATGGAGCTATTCGGAAAAACCCGCATCGTGGTGAAGGACGGAAAGGTGGTGGAAGTAGGCGAACCTATCGCAGACTGGTGCCCTGTGTTCAGCAAAGTTGCAGGGGTTTCAAGACTCACAGCCGAAGAGGCAAAAAAAAATATGGAATATAGAATCCGAGAACTTGGCATGTTCACCCCGAAAAGAAGGTTTGACTACGGGGTTTTTGTGAATTTTGGCGCAAGCGAGATAATGATGACCGCTCTTCGGCGCGGTATAATAGATTGTACTGTCACTGTATGCGACGGCGCTGGCACTGTAATTACCCATAATCCAGCATTGGTACAGGGGATGGGTGCTTTGATGTCAGGGCTTATTGAAACCGAGCCGATACCAGAAATAATCGCAGGTATAGAGGCGCGCGGAGGGGTTGTGCTTGATAAGGAGACTGCGAGCATTGATCAGGTGGAAGGGTTGCGAAAAGCCTGCCTGCCTGGGTTTAAAAATATCGCGGTCAGCGTGGTAGAGCATAGCGATGCGAGAGAACTTCGCATGATAGAGAAGGAATACGATTTAAATTTAATATTAATCGGGGCGCATCTTACAGGAATAAAGGAAGCCGGGGCAGGCAAGTTAATAAAAGAAATGGATATAATAACTGGGTGCGCCTCAAAGGCTGTGCGCCGCATGGTAAAACCAATTCTTCAGGCTGGCACCTCTGTACCGATGTTTGCCCTGACCCAGAAAGGCAAGGAGCTTATCTTGGAGCGGGCAAAAGAGGTAGATTCTCCTCTTCTTGTGAACACTTCGAAATTACCTGTGCTGCCCGAGCACAAGCAGCCAAGACCTCTTAGATAAAGAAGCTGATTTAATTTCTTAAAGATTTCTTAAGGATTTCTGCTGCAACAACCACAGCACTTGATACAAGCAGAATTCTTATCCATACATCAAACCCTATTGATGTTGTTTTAAATATCACCTGCACAGGTTGCCAGTAAATCACGAGCATTGTGGCAATAATAGACCCAAGCTTTTGCAAGGAGCAACCTTTTATTCGTTAAAAAACCTATTCTAAATAAAGATTGCTCCAGCGAGCGGCTGTTCAGTGCATTGAACAATTCGAATGTATAGTTCTCCGCATAACAATCGATAAAATTATAACCATAGATGAACGTAAATAC
>CAYSLW010000134.1:0-6230 GCA_964431955.1 uncultured Candidatus Methanoperedens sp.
TACGGCGGATTCGTCGCCACCACATCATACCTCTGCTCAAGCAGATCCAGAAGCTGCACACCCTTGCAAGCCTCACTTGCAAACATCTGCTTATTTATATCAAAGATCTGTGCCGCCTTTTCATAATATCGCTTGAGCGCCGCCAGCAGGTCGAGCTTCCACTGCTCCCAGCCCTTCCCTGTCTCCTCGCCAAAGAAATCAAGCCTCTTATCTTTCTGGCGCTTGATCACCTCATCTATCTGCTCCTCCACCTTGAGCAGCGAACCTAATTCGCGCACGTTCTCAAGCCCCTTCCATATTGTCTTTATCAATTCCTGTGCTGTCTTGTCATCCTTAAACTCCTGCAGGAACTCCTCCAATATATCACTATCCAGCATGATGGCATCCGCGCTCACAAGGTTCATGTGCTGCACCTTCATGTCAGGGTTCTTTGATTTTGCTTTCATGTACAACCCGAGAGCGCTCAACTGGATGGCGCGCAGGTCTATGTCGATGCCGTGCAGGTTGCAGCGCAGTATGAACTCTGGGATCTGGTCATCTGGAATTATCCCCTCTTCCAGATACATATCATAGAATAGATCGAAGGCATACAGCAGAAAGTGCCCGCTGCCGCCCGCAGGGTCGAGGAACATTATCTCCTTGACTGGTTTTGGCTCCCGCCTTGAGTTGTTCGGGTCCTTAACAAAATACTCCCACTTACTGCAAAGCTGCGAGTCAGGGTGCATCTCCATCCACATCGCACCCAGGGAATTCTCCACCAAAAAGCGCACCATGTACTTCTCTGTGTAAAGCTGGGTCACATTGATAATGTCGCTTCCAGATATCTTCTTTTTCTTAGTGCGCACCTCTTCAAAGACCCTGTCCTTTTCTCTGGAGTTGAAATACTGATATACCCAGCCCAGGAACTCATCCTCCCTGTAGGTATTGTAATCAAGCTCTGTGTTGATCTTTTCAATGGCTTTTTTCAAGGTGGGGTATCTTGGTATAACGAGGCTGTATTCGTTCCTGGGATCAAAAAGGACTTTTATCTCCTCAGTTACTTCTTCGAATGCTGAAAAAAGGCAGGCTGTAAGCCCGTCATCAGCCTCTGCCGCCCTGTCGGGATTTTTTTCCCTGAAATCCCTGTGGCGCTTGCTTCTGCCGCCGTATTCAGGTCTTGTTGTAATAACCTCATCAATAAGTCCCCTGCATTCCATACACTTTAAGCCGAGCAAGCGGTTGATCCAGGTATAACTTGCTTCCTTGATGAACTCCGATGTGGCTTTTTTCTGGTCAATGCCAATTTTCTCTTCACGTTTTATGAAAGCTGCAACCCTCTTCCTGTTCTCAAGTTCCTCTTTTTTAAGATGAGTGAGAGAGCGCCCGTCCTTCCATTCTTTATCAACATAGATCCCGATATTATCAAGCCTGTTTTCGATCTCCTTCTCAAGATCATCTCTTAAGGCAAGCGCGAGGTTCTTTATTTTAGCCTTTATCTGTTTATCCATGAGTAAGCCCTATTGGAGAATGACAGTCTCGCCCTTATCAAGATGGACTTTTACTTTCTTCTCGATATTCGAAAGAGCTTCTTTCAGATCTGTATCATTTCTTATGAGCGCCTTCTTGCTTGAGGATTTCAGGTTCACCTGGACACGCTTTTCTTCGGGTTTCTTCGGCGTCAGTTTTAAGATGATCTTATCTCTAATAGTGTCCTTAGCAAGAATGTGATTATCAAGCTCTGATAAAGTGTATCCGCAATTTGCGCACTTCAGCTCATCGGCAATCCATGACTTTCCGGAGCACAAGAAATCTTTGATCGAATCAAACGTATCTTCTCTGATATTAGCTGCCAGAGCAGAGTCTTTTGAGATCTCTTTCTTCATATTATCATATATGTCATAACTCTGCGAATGGAGAATGTCATAGACTTTTTTAAACGCTTCAACAGCCTTGTTGTAATTTTCAAGCGCAACAGTCCATTTCTCAACGATCTCTTTATTTGAAATTGTGGTATCGATCTCATTTTTATAACCGATATACTCGTCAATAATTTTGCCATCAATTGTTTGTGAACTAACATTAATCGATGCTGGCAGTTTTTTAATATTAGCCAGTAATTTCTTGTCTTCCCTGCCTGTAAAATCTTTTATTTTTATCAAATATTTAAATTCCTTTTTAGTCTCTTCAGCTAATTCAAGGAATTTCTTGAGTCTCTTTGCAGGAATCGTTTCATTTAATACTTTTTCACAGGTTTCCCGTATTTTATAGAATTCAGGTTTTAGTTCCAGATTATTTTGTTCCCAGTAGATCTCCTGTTTCTCATAGTCAGATTTCATTGCAGATAATTGAGCTTCGATATTCTGGGAAAGAGAATTTATGGTATCATCAGTCTTTACGTTAAATATAATATTCAAGCTCTGCTGTGCCTTTTCTCGGTCTTGCAGCTTTATTTCAACATCAGGTTCAATACACAGAGTAGCCTTTTTAAATTTATTTGAATTAGTAAGTAATTCGGAAGCCCCCTGTTTCTTATAATCATAATATGGCTCTCCATTAAATTTTAGATAGATAGTTCCTCCTCTATACAATGCAGCGACCGCTATTCTAACTAAGATAACATCCCAGCCGTAATCAACTTTTTCAAAATCATTAAGCAAGTCGGAGCCTGAATATATAATAGCCTTGTCATTTGAACTTTTTATTTTAGAATAAATTTCACTCAATATTTTTCCGTGCAGATTGAGAGTTCCCTTAACATCGAATAGATCAAGTTCCTTTTCGATCTGGTTCAGGTCACTTTTCGCGGATAGAATAGCTGCTATGCTCTTTTCATTTACCTTGAACTTTGCATCATCGAATTTAGTATAGATGAACGGAACTACTTTACTTAATTCTCTCTCGAATACCGTTTTGATATTATCATTTTTACCAGTAAGGACTTCATCATTTCCATCGTGAATGATATTCCCTGATAACAGTGCCTGCTTAATAGAAGATTCAACTCCCGACCGGAGAGCTTCCAGGGACTCTCTTTTCTCCCTTAAGATGGCAATTTCTTCAGCACTTTTCTTCTCATTTTTATCTCTTCTTTCAATCACTTTTTGAGTCCGCAGATATTTGGAAATATCATTTTCGATCTTTATGTCAGGATTAGAAAGCCAGAAAACCGTATTAGTTGATCTGTGACTTTCATCCAGTATCGAGGCTTTATCTATAGCCTTAAATTCCAGGAAAATAGGTGAGTAAACCTTCAAAGATATGCTTCCTTTTGAAGATAGTTCCTCATCATCCCCAAACAAATGAATATCAAAATATTTTACGTTCTCATAATTAAGCCTGTTGAGGTCTTCCAGAATAGAAATCAATTGTTCTTTAGCAAATCTTTTAATTTCATGATTTTTTACTGGTTCTCTGGAGATCTCTTCCTCTATTAATTTTTTCGCCCCTGAAATATACTCATATTGCCCATTTTCAAAAATTACATATTTACCCTTCACAAGTTCATCGAGGGCAGATTTTACGTTTGATTCAAAAGATGTTATATTGGCATTAGTATTCGGCACCATAGCCCGTGAAATATTTGTGAGTGATTTTGGTATCCATCGCAGTTGTTGTAAGAGGAACAGTGCTTTTATTGTCTTTTTTGAGAGGTAGATATCTCCCTTCACAGGTACTTTGATCTCATTGATGTCTCTTAGGATATCACTTGGAATCTCCATTCTTATCTGATCGAATATTTCATCAAATGTGACAAGCCTTCCAAGTTCAGATGCCTTAAAACCTGTCTCTGGGGATTTTAATATGCCTTGCGTGACTCCCAGCATGCTGCGCTCAGCTCCGGTCAATTTAATAGAATGTCCTGCCTGGCTCCTAATATTTGAAAAAACCTGCTGGGTTATTTCAAGCTGATACGGCAAAAAAGGATATGCTGTGATAAAATTATCTTCATTACATTCAATTACAGGTCTGTTAGCCCCCTCCATTTTTGAAGAGTATGAAATCGTTCCCTCATATTTTGAATAAATCGAGGATATTTCTGGTATAGCCTTTTCTTTCTTTTTTAGGATTCTTTCTTCAAGGACTGCCACAATATTTTCTGAGGTCAGATACAGTTTTGTCTCAAACCTGTCCATGATCTTTTTATAGCCTTCTTCTTTTTTCTTTACCCCTTCTATTACCTGATCCAGCCTTTCCTGGGAGGTTACAATAAGCCAGATTCTTCCAAGACCAGTTTTTCCAAATTCTTCTGCCAGTGTTTGCAATTCTAAAAGCAATTCATCGGAATCACCGATATATTGCAAATAACAAAAGGAATCTTGACTTCTTTCTCCAATGAATTCAACAAATTAGACACTCTGTAATAAGGATATAGACCGGATACATTCGTCAAGAAAACGATTTCTGGAGAATTCTTCTGTATATCATTAAGGATATAGTCCTTCAAGAATTGCTTAGAGCGTTTGAATAAATCATCTCTCACTTCTTTAGGGGATTCTTTATCAAATTCGATAATTTGTTCTAAAATTCCTTCTTTTTTAAGATGATCAAAGATAGCTAAATTTACCGGAATATTCAGCACAGAAAGATTCTTTGATTCAAGTTTTTCCTGTAGATTCTTGATCTTATTTCTACAATCGATCTCTGTTTCAGGACTGTAGATAAGCATGATGAATGGAACACCATTATGTATTCCAATTGACTCACGGTGATTCAAAAGCAAGTTTTCAAGCTGATCAAACTTTTCCGGTAATTGCATCTACATATCCCTCCAATGTTAATCCCATACTGTTCAAATCATAAATTTCTTTCGCATGGTTGAACCTTATATAGCCCATCCGCGCTCCTTCTTCGAAATAACGTATTATATCATCCTTTTCCAGGAAAAAAAGCTTATAATCATCTAAATTTAAGATTTGTTTCACATTCATTTTTTTATCAAGTTTTTCGAATAAAATAAACATGATAACTTCTGTTGGGATAAACGGGATATCAAATTGCTTTTTTAAACGTCCTTTAAGAAATCCAAAGTCTTTCATGCCTGCAAGATAATGCTCAATAACTCGTTCTCTTGTTGATTCAGTCCAGGTTTCAATTTCTTTATGGGTTTTGGCTTGTTCTTCTAAAAAAGTCTGAATGTCTTTCTTTGTGACTATCGATTTACCATCTAAAAACATCGTATAAAGTAATTGAGTAGTAATATCGTAAACTATGCTCTCAGCTTTGGAAAAATAATAATATATAATAAAATTTTTAATGGATTCATTTAAATTGGAATTTATGATTTTCTGTAAAATTTTCGTATTCACTTCAAGATTAACAAAAAAACGCTGTTTAATTGCCGAAAAAACTCTTTTTCTGCGTCCCAGAGAGGTTTTATCAAAAATATTTTCTTTAAAAACCCTTTCACTTATTTCATCTAATTCTTTATCGTCATTTAACTCTTTAAAAAAGATTTTTGTTTCCTTGATAAGCGAAAGTGCCCCTGTAATTCTCGCTGAATAATCAGTATCCTTTTTTTCCAAAGTAGTCACCAGATTATAATCATGATACATTTGAATGATTAAATAATTTATCACTCCTTCTTCTCCCTCACACTCGCCGTCCACATATCAGCCCAGTGCAGCAACAGCAGCAATGGCTCTTCTTTATGTGCCACCGAGCGCCCCTCAGGCACGTACATCCCATCGTGGTAGGCGATTGCCTGCGCCTCAGCATCAGAAAGCGGGATGTACTGCGAAACAAGATACAGGCTTCGCAACGACAGACCCATAGCAACAATGTCAGGGTTTATAGTATAGGCACCAGTTGGCACGCCCTCTTTGACTTCCGGCAAGTAATATGGTTTTCCCGGCATCCCCACCTTTCCGACATCGTGGAACAGACCAACAATAACACAGCTCTCGTCGCTTATTTCTGGCGCGAGGGCGGCGCGCAGTTGCAGCAGGGTCTCGGCTACTCCTATGCTGTGTTCCAACAGTCCGCCTTCTTTGTTGAGATGATATTTTGTGCTTGCAGGGCTGGTGAGCCACGAGGTCTCAGAGTGGAGCATGTCGATGAATTTGTTTACAGCCTCTTTACGGTCACGAATTTTAACGAGCAGGGCTTCATAGCGTTCTTTGGTTGAGTTTTCCATAATCTTAGTTTATGATTGTGCTAATATTAAACCACGCTTAGATTCGTTTCTCCGTAAAAATTTATCTGCGTTCATAAACCGAAACTTCGGTTTACGCAGTGTTGGGGTATGCGAAGCA
>CAYSLW010000135.1:0-6213 GCA_964431955.1 uncultured Candidatus Methanoperedens sp.
CACACTTTGAAAAGTGTGGTTTCCGCTACCCCTGCACCCCACGGAGTATTATGAATAAAATATCAGGCAGAGTATGGAAATTCGGTGACAACATCGATACTGATGTCATCATTCCGGGAAAATACCTTCGCACCACTGATATGAGCGTGTTCGCAGCCCACGTAATGGAAGGCATAGACCCCCGGTTCTCGCAAAAAGTGCAAACGGGCGATATAATCGTAGCAGGCAGGAACTTCGGATGCGGCTCGTCGAGAGAACAGGCGCCGCTGGCGCTCAAGCACGCAGGCGTTGCATGCATAGTGGCTGAATCCTTCGCAAGAATATTTTTCAGGAACGCCGTCAATGTGGGCTTGCCTATCATAGAAGCGAAAATAGATTGCAAGGAAGGGGATATTATCGAAATCGACCTTGAAAAAGGACTTGTGAAACATAAAAATAAATTATATCCTGGCACAAGACTTCCCGATTTCCTGCGCCAGATACTTTCGGACGGCGGGCTTGTGGAACACCGAAAAAAGGTGAGCAAATGATATTCCCGGCGGATTATAAAATCGTGGGAGTAACAAGAATAGACCCGACGCTGCGTACAGGCTGCCCCATATATTTTTCAACAGAATACCTGATAGCTGAGCTGCCATCAGGCTGTTCGATTTATAAAGTAAAAAGCGAAGGCGAGGGGCTTTTGAAAAAACTTGTTTCGCTCGAGCTGCTCGCAAAAGGAAAACAGATAAGGAAATTTGAAGAAAAACTCGATTCACATGACCGGACTCGTCTTATTGAATCCGCTATTCCATTATGCAAAGGAAACGTAAACACTGTTATTTTTGAGGGCATGGACAGGCATATCACTTTTGTGCAGGACCCAAACCTGCATGAGGTTATGGAGATAGAGGTTATCGATATTTCCCCGCCAGAGCCGCCCTGGCTTGCTTTTGCCATACAGAGGCTTGTCAGGAGCGGGATTCTGGGCGAATTAAACATAAGATTCACCACAAAACTCATCGACCTTCGTCAATTTGAAGGGGAGAATATGGTCTTTCCATGCTATGCCTCAGAACTTAAAGGAAAATATCTCGATACGGATACCTATATTGATAATGATTCCACACTTGTGGGATGCGACATTTCAAAACAGATATTTGACCTCCGATTTCCACAGCTCACTTATAAACATATCAACATGTGCCCGCTCAAAACAGAGCTCTACATGCCCACAAAGCCGTTTATCACGAGATGCTGCCAGAGCAAGAAATCAGGTATGGTGAACCTCAACGGCATAGACGGCACAGTTGTACACTGGGGTGCATCCGAGTACGATATCGTGGATGCAATCCGGATGCTTGTGAAGGTTTTAAAAAGGAATATGCAAAACAATAAGGATAAGAAATAAATGATATAAATGAAGATCGCAATTGTACCGGGTGACGGCATCGGCAGGGAAGTGATACCTGCGGCATTGATGGCGCTTGATGCTTTTTGCCTTGATATAGAGAAAATACCTCTTGATATCGGTTATGGTAAATGGGAAAGGACTGGAAGTGCCATAACAGACGAGGAGATGAATATCATCAAGAGCTGCGACTGCGTGCTGTTCGGAGCAATCACCACCCCGCCTGACCCTAATTATAAAAGTGTGCTGCTGCGCCTTCGGAAAGAGCTTGATATGTATGCCAATATCCGTCCTTTTGTTCCCTTGAAAAAAGTCACCTTGCCCTGTTGTACGAAAGAATTCGATTTTGTCATAGTAAGAGAAAATACAGAAGGCATGTATTCGGGTGTGGAGGAACTGCACGAAAATGTAGCATACACCACGAGGATTGTAACTCGCAGGGGCAGCGAGAGGATTGCCGAGCGCGCCTGCAGGATTGCGAGTGGGAGAAAAAAACAGATCACCATAGTTCATAAAGCAAATGTGTTAAAATCAGATTCTTTTTTCCGTGATGTGTGCATAGGTGTTGCAAAGAGAAATGGCATATCGTACCATGAAATGCTTGTGGATGCCATGGCATATGATTTGATTCTGCATCCTCAAAAATATGATATAATAGTTACCACGAATCTTTTCGGGGATATATTGAGCGATGTTGCAGCCGCGATAGTTGGCGGGCTTGGTCTGTGCCCGAGTGCAAACATAGGCGATAAGTATGCGCTTTTCGAACCCATACACGGCAGTGCCCCTGATATCGCAGGAAAAGGCATTGCCAACCCGATAGCTGCTATCCTGAGCGTTAAGATGATGCTTGAATGGGCTGGATGGAAAAAGGAAGCAAACTCGATCGGGTGGGCGGTGAATAGCATTCTTCAGGAGGGAATTATGACGCCAGACCTTGGGGGTACCCATACCACAAAGGATGTATCAGATGCAATCCAAAGATTAATTTCGAAGGGTTTAGATTAAACATAGGTGGCACATTCCAGGGAATCATTGACGATAACCACAGAGTCGGCTATGAACTGTGGTTCATAAATGAACATGAAAATTGAGTTTTTCATACCAGGCACAGAGGCACGGAGTATTTTCTTAATCTCCGTGTCTCTGCGTCTCCGTGGTATTTGCTTTTTATTTCACCAAATCAGTCGTGCAACAAGCTTCCCTCCATCCTCGGTTTTAAATATTGGGGTATTCCATTCCTGTATTATCCTTGTCCTCTGAGTTTTGACCTCGATTTTTTTAGTGGGGTCGTATCCGGATTTTTCATACTTTTCCCTATAAATCAGTATACCGCATCTCTGCCATGCGGGCGTCTCTGCAAGGTTAATGCCGTGCTGGAATACAAGCTCGTGGATTGCACTGGCATTCATGCTTTTCAGGCGCAGTGCGGCTTCATTTTCGGTCAGTCCGGCTTTAAGTAGGGTATAATATCCATAAGAACTCACATGATTGCGCCAGGTCTCAGCCTGTCGCCATAGAAGATATCTATGGATATCCCCTTTTCCCAGCAGGACTACCCTTGAATCGAATGATACCGGGTTTTTCAGGTTTAACTGTATCGTAAGTGCAGAGGAAATGAAACCCGGGATAATGGAATCGATTTTCTCGATTCTGTTATTATAAGGGATATCTTGGAAAAAAAGGTTGATCTCATCTGAAAACGTGAAAGCAAATAATGGATTTAGACCGCTTTCCTTAAAGAATAACTCGACAGAATCAGCCATGGCGTGTGCAAATCTTTCATCGTACGGTTTTTCAAAACCCAGAAGCACACGCCGAAAGCCGCGCCCGTCAATCCTGACCGCAAAAGGAGGGAATATCCTGAGGTCTGAATAGATTTCCCTCTCCTTCATCTCCTTTTCTGAAAAATCATCACTCACATCTACTGTTCATCCTCATCGGATATGTTATAATCCTCCGGGATTTCTTCGGGTTTCTTGAACGTGTCTTTGACATGCCTGATAAGAACAATATCCGCTACTGCTGTGACCAATCTGTATGGAATAACGACTCCGGGTTTAGAAGAAGTTTCAAACATTTCAGGATTTAATTTTGTGACTGCAAGACCCACTGCTTTTTTCTCATTCACTTCAAGCACAACATCATTTACTTTCCCAATGTATACCCCTTTATCAGTGTAAACATTTAAACCGAATAGTATGGACACTTCAGCATGCATTGTAATCACCTTCCTTGAATATGAATTATGGTAATATATACTTTATTGATTGGTTTTGCGAAGTTTAATATTATCAAATGGTGATTTAGGCTCCAATGCAAACTGACGAGATAAAGCTCCTTATCAAGAAATATGCCCTGCAGAACGCAGTTAAATATAACAGGATGCCGCAGGCAGGAGCTGTGATGGGCAAGGTTATGGCGGTCCCTGAACTTCGCCCTCGGGCAAAGGAAATAACGTCGCTCGTGGGAGAAGTGCTGGGTGAAATAAACCAAATGCTTCCCGGGTCATGGGAAGAAGAACTGGAGAAACTTGCACCTCTACTTCTTGCTGAACTGAAAGAAAAAAAGGAGCCCGAGAAAGGACTGCCGCCTCTTGAAATAAATGGGACTCTTGTAATGAGGTTTGCACCCAATCCCAATGGTCCTCCCACGATTGGAAGCGCCCGTGGAATCGTGGTGAACTCGGAATATACAAAAAAATATCACGGCAAGCTCATTATCCGTTTTGATGATACTGACCCAGCGACCAAGCGCCCCATGCTGGAAGCATATACCTGGTATCTTGAGGACTGCAAATGGCTGGGGGCAAAACCTGACGAGGTTATCATAGCATCCGACAGGATCCCCAAATATTACGAGGTGGCAGAAGAACTGATCCAAAAGGACGGCGCCTATGTCTGCTTCTGCGAGCAGGAGGAGTTCAAAGCCTTAAAGGATGCAAAGAAAGCTTGCCCGCACAGGGAGCAGGGAGTGGAGAAAAACCTTGAATTCTGGCACAGGATGATTTCAGGCGAGTATAAAGAACAGGAGGCTGTGCTGCGCATAAAGACAGATATAACGCATAAAGACCCTGCTATTCGTGATTGGGTAGCTTTTCGCATTATTAAAACTCCCCATCCCCGAGTTGGGGATAGGTACTGTGTCTGGCCCCTTCTTGATTTTGAGAGTGCTGTTGAAGACCATCTCCTGGGCACGACACATATTATTCGAGGAAAGGATCTCATCGACAGCGAGACCCGGCAGAGATATATCTACAAATATATGGGCTGGACATATCCAAAGACCCTGCACTGGGGACGCGTGCAGATACACGAGTTCGGGAAACTGAGCACAAGCGGTCTTAAGAAAGCGATTGCCGAGGGGGTTTATACAGGTTGGGATGACCCGCGCGTGCCCACTATCAGGGCGCTTCGCAGAAGAGGCATACGACCTGATGCTTTGCGGAAATTCATGACCGACCTTGGTCTTGGGGAGACGGATATCAGCCTGAGCTTAGATACGCTGTACGCAGAGAACAGGAAGCTCATCGACCTGATTGCTAACAGGTATTTTTTTGTGTGGAACCCTGTTGAACTTGAAATCGAGGGCGCTGAACCAAGAACAGCAAGGGCTCCGCTTCATCCGGCAAAAAAGGAAATGAGGGAAATACCTGTAGGAACGAGAGTACTGGTATGCAGGGATGATGTGGATACTCTCAAGGCAGGTGAGCGGCTGCGCTTGAAAGACCTTTACAATATCGAGATAACGAGCATCTCGCCGCTAAAAGCGAAGTTCATAGGCACTGACATGGATCTCGTAAAAAAGGAGAAGGCGCGCATCATCCACTGGGTCCCGCCTGATGGGCTCAGGGTGAAGGTGCTGTCGCCTGAAGGTGAATATGCTGGCGTGGGGGAGCGCGGGATTGAGAGGGAGCTTGATAAGGTGGTGCAGTTTGAGAGATTCGGGTTCGTGAGGATTGATAGCGTTAGCGGGGATGAGGTTGTGGCGTATTTTACGCACAGGTGAAGAGTACCGCGTATTATTTTTTTTGTTTCTGCCATCAAATGTCAACAGCGCAATGGTTTTAACAGGCGCATCGTATTGACTCAAAGTATTTATACCCATAAGTAAATATGAAAAGTGATATGTCTGAAACTGTTTTCAATCAGCAGATCCTGAACGAACTGGCTTTTTTGAAAGAAAAGATTCTCAAAATTGAAATGGAAGTCAGTGAAATAAACGACGATATCCATCAGGTTAGACCCGAATATCTTGGAAAACTTGAGGCTATCAAAAAAGAGGGAACTGTTTCCAGCGCAGAATTTGAAAAGAAGTTTGGTATACGAATTTGAGATATTCTTACGAAGTCAGCAAGCGGCTGGAACGGGAACTGGATAAACTCCAGAAGAAGAATAAAAAACGATTTGAGATTATTTTGAAAAAGATGAGTGAAATCTTAGATAATCCCCATCATTTCAAACCTCTGCAACATGAAATGAAAGGTTTGCGGAGAGTACATATCGATAAATCGTTTGTTCTAGTTTGTGAGATAATCGAGGCAGATAATAAAGTGATTTTTTTGGACTTTGACCACCACGATAAAATATACAAGCGAAGGTAGTTATGCTGTACTGTGGCGATTAAGATGTAAAGATTGGAGAAATAGCGAACAGCTTTTGCGGAGGGCGCGCATCATCCACCGCGTTCCGCCTGATGGGCGCAAGGTGAGGGTGCTGTCGCATGATGGTGACTTTCTATTTTATTATGGATTATCAATCCCGGTCAGATAATCAACCACGGAGGACACAGAGAGCACAGAGAGTTGCCGCTTTTCTCTGTGT
>CAYSLW010000136.1:0-6208 GCA_964431955.1 uncultured Candidatus Methanoperedens sp.
CGCAACAGTTTTTGATAAAACTTTCATAAAGTTTTGCGTTCATCTGCGGTTTATATTCCGTGGAAAAATTAAAGGGATTTTGATGAAAGATTACATAATAAAAGACATAAAACTCGCAGGCGCAGGAAAACAGAGAATAGAATGGGCAAGAAGACACATGCCCGTTCTTGCGAAAATCAAGGAGCAGTTCGAGAAAGAAAGACCGCTTGAAGGGATTAACGTAGTCGCATGCCTTCATGTGACAGTGGAAACTGCAAATCTTATTCATACCATGAAAGCCGCAGGCGCAAATATCGCGCTCACTGCCTCAAACCCATTGAGCACGCAGGATGATGCGGCTGCTGCACTCGCAAGCGAGGGAATAAAGGTCTTTGCTATAAAGGGGGAGAATGAGAAGCAGTATTACGAGTGCCTTGAGGAAGCGATTAAGATAAAACCCCACGTCACTCTGGATGACGGCGCAGATACGATAGCGCTTGTCCATTCAAAACACCCAGAATTGATAAAAGACATTAAAGGGGGATGCGAGGAAACCACCACCGGTGTAACAAGGCTCCGAGCAATGGCTGCGGAAGGTGCTTTGAAATACCCTGTTATCGCTGTAAACGATGCTGAAACCAAAATGATGTTCGATAACCGCTACGGTACAGGGCAGAGCACAATTCATGGAATAATGAATGCTACCAACATCCTGTTTGCAGGAAAAACGATTGTGGTTGCAGGCTATGGCTGGTGCGGCAGGGGGGTAGCCTCGCGGGCGCGGGGGCTTGGAGGAAATGTAGTGGTGGTCGAGGTTGAGCCGAGGCATGCGCTGGAAGCTGTCATGGACGGTTTCAGGGTAATGCCCATGAAGGAAGCGGCTCGGGTCGGGGATTTGTTTATTACAGTCACCGGGGACATTTCTGCTATCCGAGAAGAGCATTTCAAGTCAATGAAAGACCAGGCGATAGTGTGCAATTCAGGTCATTTCAATGTGGAAATAGATATCCCTGCACTTACGAAGTTATCAAAGAAGGTAAATCAGATTAAGAATGATGTACAGGAATATGTTTTGAAAGACGGCAAAAGGATATACCTGCTGGCAGAAGGCAGGCTTGTAAACCTTGCAAGCGCATTCGGGCATCCGCCAGAGGTCATGGATATGAGTTTTGCAAACCAGGCGCTTGCGGTAAAATACATTAATGAGAAGGGCAGGACACTTTCGAACCAGGTTTACAGAGTACCTGTCGAAATCGATAGCCAAGTAGCTAAACTCAAGCTTGAAGCTATGGGTATTGAGATAGATACCCTGACAGAAGAGCAGGATAAATACCTCCATTCCTGGACAATGGGGACATGATGTTAAGAAAACAAGCGGTTGAGAAATATTTAACAGGATTATACGGCGAAGCAAGAATTACAGGTATCGGTGAACTTGGCGGGTTGCCTGTCGAGGTTGAGGAAGGTATAAAAGGATTCGGTTATGGCAAGCCTTATCTCATTGATTTTGAAGAAAATGGGAAAAAGCATTCTGTCGTGCTTTCATCCATGCGCGTGCAGAAAGGCTTCGGGCATGACCATTTTTCTGACAGGGCGCAAATACTGATATGGCAGAACTCGGTTTTTAATAAACTCCCAGGACATGTCCGCTCCCTTGACGTGGGATATTTTACAAATGTCGGCGAGCTTTTCTCGGCAGGTAAAGCCGATGAATATTTCATTTTAATGGAAAAAATCGAAGGAAGAGAGTATTTCCTCGACCTTGAGAGAATAAAGAAGGACGGTAAATTAATGCAACTTGATAAGGAGAGGCTTCTGGCATTATCTTCCTATCTTGCCAAAATCCATGCAAACAAGCACGATGACCGCGAACTGTATCTTCGGAAAATCAGGGATTTAATTGGGCATGGCGAGTGTATCATGGGATTGACAGACAGCTACCCTGATAACCTGGATTTTGTGAGCCGGGAAGAGCTGTGCGAAATCGAAAAAAAATGCGTTGGCTGGCGCTATAAAATTAAAGCAAAAACGCACCGCCTGTGCATGACCCATGGCGACTTCCATCCCTGGAACATTATGTTTCGTGAGGGTACGGATTTTACGGTGCTTGACCGAAGCCGCGGCGAATGGGGCGAAGCTGCGGATGATGTTTCTTCCATAACAATGAACTATATCTTCTATTCTCTGCAAAAATACGGAAAGCTTGCGGGACCATTTCAGGAATTGTACGAACTTTTCTTCAATAACTACCTTGAAAAAACAGGCGACAATGAATTATTGCAGGTCATCCAGCCTTTTTATGTATTCCGCAGCGTAGTGGTGGCAAGCCCTGTCTGGTATCCCAATCTTGAACATAGCGTGCGGACAAAGCTCTTTAATTTTATCCATAATATACTTGATAGTGAAGAGTTTGATTATCAAAACGTGAATTCATATCTATAGGGATAAAGAAATGGCTTTCGCAGTATGGTTCACAGGTCTTCCAGGAAGC
Source organism: uncultured Candidatus Methanoperedens sp. (assembly GCA_964431955.1). Taxonomy (GTDB): domain Archaea; phylum Halobacteriota; class Methanosarcinia; order Methanosarcinales; family Methanoperedenaceae; genus Methanoperedens. The sequence continues at coordinate 2,471 of CAYSLW010000136.1, forward strand.
GGGAAAACAGCGATTGCATCCCGTGCTGCTGCAATACTTAAGAAAAAAGGCATTGATGTAAAAATCCTTCAGCTCGATGAAATTCGCCGCGTTCTTACCCCGGTTCCTAAATATACGTATGAAGAGCGGGATATTGTCTATGCATCCCTTGGCTATATGGCAAAACTCCTTACCGAATGCGGCGTAAATGTTTTTATCGATGCAACAGCGAACCTGAGAAAATACCGTGATGGTGCTCGCAAAATAATCCCGCAATTCGCCGAAGTATTTGTTAGATGCTCACTTTCCGTATGCATGGAACGTGAAGCACGCAGGAAGGCGGTTTTTTCACCAAAAGGCATTTACAAAAAATCAGCGCAAACCGGCGCCACCGTCCCGGGCGTAAATATTCCTTATGAAGAGCCCCTCAATCCTGAAATAGTAATCGACAGTGATAAAATGAAGCCTGATGAAAGTGCAAGAAAAGTGGCTGATGCCATTATGGCTCTAATTAAAAAAAGTCCATCCGAAGGCGGGACATACGCCCCTCTGGCATGATTCTTTCCGGAGAAAAGTATGAAAATTAAAACCCTCGTAGATATAGGAGCGCAAATAAGGGATTCAATTTGCTCTTTCATCAAAGAGAACGTGGACTATGGTGAAATGTGTGTGCAGCGCCCCAATGATATTACGCGCAAGATGGATATGGCTGCTGAACATGCGCTTGATAATGCGCTTCTTTCTCGTGGACTGTCAGCGAGAATAATCTCGGAGGAGCTTGGCGACCGCACCGTTGGTGAGCGCCCTGATTTCATGCTGGTTTTTGACCCTATCGACGGCTCTACCAATGCTACCTGCGGCATTCCCTTTTTCTGCACATCGCTTGCATACACCGAAAAAACAGATGCAGCGACGTTTGATGATATGAAAATGGCAGCAATCTGCGATATACAGGGAAATATTTATCATGCAGAGAAGGGAAAAGGTGCCTTTTTAAATGGTAAATTAATAGCCAGTAAAAAACGCGGCACGAGACCAAAACCTGTGGTCTCGGTATATTCCTATGGCGTACCCTTCGTTCCTTCCGGATTGATAGAACTTGAAAAATCAATTATAGTAAGAGCCCTGGGAAGCATTGCCCTTGATATGTGTTATGTTGCTGATGGAACACTGGATGGTGTTATAGATACACGAGGGCTTGTGAGCGCTTATGATATAATGGCTTCTTCTTTGTTATTGAAAGAGTCAGGCGGATTCCTTACCGACCTTGAAGGAAGAATGCTGTCAAACGATGTGAGAGCATCTGGTCTGTCCATAATCGGGACGAAAAATAAAGAGCTTCATGACAGAATTGTAAAAACATTAGCTCAAAAATGACCAGATAGATTTAATCCGTAGACCATTATGGAGAAGATAATGATTAAACTAAAAGCCCATATAGTCTCCCGTGGTTATGCCGAAGGCGAAGCGCTTGTGACAAGCCAGTCCATCTCATTTCTTGGGAGTGTAGATACAAAAACAGGCGTTGTGGTTGAAAAAGGGCATGAGCTTGAGGGAAAGAGCATAAAAGGAAAAGTGCTGGTATTCCCGGGCGGGAAAGGTTCGACTGTGGGCTCGTATGCGATTTACCAGCTCAAGAAAAACGGCGCAGCGCCTTGTGCCATGGTAAACATCAAAGCCGAGCCTATTGTTGCGGTCGGAGCTATCATCTCTGATATACCGCTTGTGGATTGTGTCGAGAAAAACCCAGTCACCACGATTAAAACAGGCGATAAGGTTTTAGTGGATGCAATTATAGGAAGCGTGGAAATACTATGAACGATGAAAAAGGTTTTCTGGAAATAAAAATGAACTCAGGCTGGTTCATGACCATCTCGCTCCTTAAAAGCGACAGGTTCGAGGAAGAGAAGGAGTACGTGGAGATATCCAAGGAGAGAGGCGGACAGAAGCGCGGAAGGTTCAATCTCAACCCGAAATATGTGCGAGCGCTGGGAGAGGCGCTTGTCAAGTTCGCGGATGAGAATAAGCTTTAAGATTTTTGCATGCGCCGGTCGGGATTCGAACCCGAGTTTAAGCGTTGGCAACGCTCAGTGATAACCGCTACACTACCGGCGCAAACCGATGTGCAAAACCCCTTGAGGGCATTTCCTTAATACTTTAATCCGTATTAATAGTTTTCACTCAGGACTGAACACTCAGGACACCACTCTGCGCTGGAAATAACAATCTTTATCTAATTCCAGCCTGAAATCAGCATATGATGTTGGTCAAGCCTATTTCTGAACTTACGACTGAAGAGACTGCTGTGGTTTTGAATCGCAGCACTGAATTGCAGGATGTGATGAAGCCTGTAAGCTCTATTCTCAAAGATGTAAAAGAAAATGGCGACGCCGCCATTCGCAAATACACGCTCAAGTTTGATAAGGCAAGCATCAGCGAAATTGAAGTTTCACAGGGCGAGATTGGTTCCGCCCTTCAGTCCGTTGATAAAAAACTCATCTCACATCTTAAAAAAGCAGCCTCAAACATCCGTTCATTCCATGAAGCGCAGGTCTCAAAAGACTGGATAAGAGAGTTTGCGCCGGGAATCAAACTGGGTCAGCGTGTTACCTCACTTTCGGCTGTGGGAGCCTATGTTCCTGGCGGCAGGGCTTCGTATCCCAGCACAGCCCTGATGACCGTCATACCTGCAAAAGTGGCAGGTGTCGGAGAAGTTATAGTGTGCACCCCGCCGAATCCTGACGGAATTGTTTTCCCTCTGACGCTTGTCGCTGCTCATATTGCAGGTGCAGACAGGATATTCCGTGTTGGCGGCGTGCAGGCAATCGCAGCCATGGCTTATGGGACGGAGACCATACCGAAGGTGGATAAGATCGTTGGGCCTGGCAACGTTTACGTTACCGCAGCCAAGATGGCGTGCGGGACAGCTATCGACTTCCCGGCAGGTCCCAGTGAGGTGCTGATAATAGCGGATGACTCTGCGAGGGCTGATTATATTGCGGCTGACATGATTGCGCAAGCTGAGCACGACCCGAATGCTGTCTCGATACTTGTTACACCATCTGAAAAACTCGCAAAAGATGTCAAAAGGGAGATGGAAAACCAGATGAAAAATGAAGCGAGGATAGATATAATTAGAAAATCCTTAGAAAATGCAGCCATACTCACCGGGACTCTTGATGAATGTATTGAATTTTCAAATAAGTTCGCGCCTGAGCATCTTGAAATAATGACCGGTGAGGATATTCTTGGCAGGATTAAGCATGCAGGCTCGATATTTATCGGTTCTTACGCGCCCGTATCCGCAGGCGACTACGCTTCTGGCACTAACCATGTGCTTCCCACTGCGGGCTATGCACGAATGTTCTCAGGTCTGAATGCAGATCATTTCGTGACAAAATCAAGCGTGCAGATAATCGATAAGAAAGGGCTTGGCGGTATAAGCGAAACGATTATAAGTCTTGCCGAAGCTGAAGGTTTATCTGCTCATGCTAATGCTGTGAAGATACGAAAAAATACTTGAAAAAAGTTAGGAACTATCTTTTACAAGAATAAACATCACCCAAAATAATCGTCCATATCCTTCAGTTCAAACAGAAGCACACCGTTATCCTGTGCAAATTCCACAGCTTCTCTGGTAAACCCTGCCTTTGAAATAAACGCAAAATGCTCTTTTCTATTCTCGTTGAACCAATTCACCAGCGGCGCTTTATACAATAGATGTTGTATTTCATCGGCGTCTATCTTTCTTTTCTGCCA
>CAYSLW010000137.1:0-2066 GCA_964431955.1 uncultured Candidatus Methanoperedens sp.
ATGTAACGAGGCAGGAGGACTTTAAGAAGAACACAGGAAGGTATATTTATAAATTCTAAGGAGGGATACATGAGACAAACATTAGTGGAAATGACAACGGCAGATACAGGGAAAACCTACAGAATCAAAATAGGTGAGCCGAACGACAACCCGCAACTATGGGCAGTAACCCTCAAATGCCAGCTTATAAATAGGCACACGGGCAGCACGGACAACTTTGGGATTATTACCAGGGAGATTTGTGTTGAACGGGAAACGCTTGAAATGGCGGGCTTGTTACCGCAGCCTGTAGTAAAAGGAGCGGAAAAAGAAACTATCGAAACGGCGGAAGACTTGATTCTCAGACTACTAAACAATCTTGGATTTTATCCTACGGACTAACGAACGAGGGCAGATATATTTATAAATTTTAAGGAGGGATGAATGGAACTATGTGATTCAGGACATGAGCAGATTTGCTTTGAGTGTAGGGGTTGCCCGTTGTGCGATATGGAGAGCAAATTAGATGCGGCAAACGATGAAATAGAGAAACTTAAAGATAAAATTTATGACTTGGAAAGGGAGGGGTAAATGGAAAATGAGATGGCGATTGTTAAATACGATGTGAATGAGGCGGAAATATCCAAGATGGCAAATATCTATATGGAGCTTACCGTTAAGGATGTTGACGATCAGGAAGGGTTTGATTCTGTTCATGCCGCCAGAATGGTTATGGTTAAACACAGAACATCTGTCGAAAGGTTGCGTAAAAGCGCAAACGAGAACGCACAGAAGTTTATCAAGAACAACAACGCAAATGCCAGTAAGCTGATTGAGTTGATGGAGCCCATTGAAACACACTTGCGAACAGAAGAAGACAAAGTTGCAAAAGAAAAAGAGCGAATCAGGGTTGAACAGGAAGCCAAGGAAAGAGCATGTGTTGAGATAAAGATAAACGACTTGCTCAGATACGGGGTTATAAAGCCGTTTGTCGATATTGCCAATATGTCGGACGGTGAATATCAAACACTCTTTGCTTTTGCGAAAACGACTTATGAGGCAGAGCAGAAAAGAATTGCCGACGAAAAGGCGCGGATGGAAACTGAGCGGCTTGCCCTACAGAAAGAGCGTGAGGAGGAATCGACTCGACTTGAAAAGCAGCGGCAAGAACAATTTGCAGAAAATCTTCGGCTACAGAATATTCGTAAAGATCAGGAAGCGGCTGCCCTGAAGATAGAGGCTGAAAAGAAAGCCATTGAAGACGCAAAGCGCGAGGCTATAAGGGCGCATGAAGAAGCTGAACGCAAAGAGCAGGAGCGTAAAGGCAGGGAATTATTTGAAAAACAAGCCGCCGAAAACGCTCGCATTAAAGCTGAAAAAGAAGCTGTTGAAAAAGTAGCGAGGGAAGCCAGAGAGAAAAAGGAAAGGGAAGAAGCAGAGATAGCAGAAAAAGCCCGAATCGAAGAGCTTAAACCGGACAAGGTGAAGCTGGTTGCTTACGCCCAAGACCTGTTTGCACATATCCGGGAGAGCGCTTTTGTTCCAAAAAACAAGGCAGTAAAAAAGATTTTGGCAGAAGCCGAGCGCGATCTTGAAAGCATTGCATTGAACATACTCAACAAAGCGGAGGGATTAAAATAATGGCAAACGAATTAACAGTACAACAGGAAAAAGCAGTATCATTGAGGGATTATTTACAGGGGGATAATGTCAAAAGCACGCTGGCGCAGGCATTACCCAAATGGCTATCGGTTGACAGGCTACTCCGCATAGTTTTTGCCAGCACACTTAAAAACCCGAAGTTGATGGAATGTACGAAGGAAAGCCTTTTACAATCTATCATGCAATGCGCCCAGCTTGGCCTTGAGCCGATACTTGGCAGGGCATACCTGATACCTTATGAGAACAGCAAGAAGATCGGCAACAGATGGGAGAAGGTGCTGGAATGCCAGTTTCAAATAGGCTATCAGGGGCTTGTTGATCTTGCAAGGCGTTCAGGAGAAATCAAGGATGTTTTTGCAAGAACAGTTTATGAAAAAGACGAGTTTGAAATTGTCGGCACCTTAGAGGCCGATCCGAGACTGGGT
>CAYSLW010000137.1:2076-6201 GCA_964431955.1 uncultured Candidatus Methanoperedens sp.
AAGACGAGTTTGAAATTGAATACGGAACAAGCCGGAAGCTCGTTCATAAGCCATGTCTTAAAGAAGACGCCGGAAATCCCATAGGGGCTTATGCAGTGTGGGAAAACAAAGAGGGTTTAAAGTCTTTTGAGTTTATGCCCTTGCATGAAATCTATAAGCGCAGGGATAAATCGCAGGCATATAAATACTCAATAAAAAACGATTCAAAGGAAAATCCATGGATTCAATGGCCTGAAGAAATGATGTGCAAGACCGTTATCAAGCACATGGCAAAGATGCAGCCAGCCAGTATTGACTTTATGGAAGCGGTTGAACTGGATAATGTTATAGAGACAAGCAAGTTGCCGGGGTTGCCGTTGCTTACCGACAATTCGGAAATCTACATAGACGATAAGCAATTATCCACCTTGCGGGATATGCTTGCGGATAAAGAGACTCCCGAATCGGAATTTTGTTCACTCCTTGAAATTGAATCACTTGAAACTATGCCAATATCTATGTACGAAAAAGCACTCCAGGCGATAAAGGCAAAAATAAAAAGAGAGCCTGGAGATGAAGTCGAATGATAATTTTAGATGTCGAGCAGAGATCCCCGGAATGGCATAATGCAAAGATAGGCAAACCCTCAGCCTCTAACTTTGATATGATTGTAATGTCAGACGGCAAACCGTCAAAATCACGGCAGAAATATCTCTATCAGCTTGCAGGAGAAAAGCTGTCAAACAGCAAACCCGACACATATCAAAGTTTTGCCATGAAAGAGGGTACTATCAGGGAAGCAGAGGCAAGAAAGACTTTTGAATTTATTTATGGCGTTGAAGTTAAGCAGGTCGGGGTTGTCTATCCTGACGAACTAAAGAAATATCTTTGCTCACCTGATGGGCTCATGGAAGAAGCGGGATATGAGGTTAAATGCCCCCTGATTCACACCCACGTTGGCTATCTACTTTCAGGCAAGCTACCTGTCGAATATGTGCAGCAAGTACAGGGAGGGATGCTGGTAACGGGATTTAATAGCTGGTTTTTCATGAGCTACTATCCTGGCCTCCCGCCCCTGATAATCGAAGTTGAGCGTGACGAGAAGTTTTGCAACAAATTGAAATCTGAACTTTCAATATTCTGTGATGAATTAGAAGCGATAACCGAAAAACTGCGGAGACTATAACAACAAAACGTGGTTCCTGCAAGAGGGCGTTCCTCCTGTCAACCACCACGATAACGGCTGAAGGGCAGGTATAAGGCCGGATAATCCGGGTAATAAGGAATTTATAACGATGAGCTATGTAATTAATGGAGAACATGAACCTTGCACCAGATCGCATTGGTGCCATAACCATTGCCCCAAGAGATTTGAGTCAGAGGGTGGGATGCCCTCGTGTATTTGCGATTATTTCGATTTCGATGAAGATGAAGATGAAGATGAAGATGAACGTGGTGACGAAGACTAAAACAACAAAACGGGCTCCTGCGTGCTTGGGGAAGCACAGCCAGCCCAAACCGGCCAAAGGCAGGATAAGGCCGGAATCAAAAAGGAGGAAGTGATGGAATATAAGCGAACGACGGCGGACTATGAATACGAAGAGATAAAGAACGGGCTTATAAAGCACGCTGTCCGGCACGCAAATGAGCTGCATGGAGTAAGAGCGATAGGGAATGTTGAGGAGTTTTACAGGAGCTGGAACACAGCATTCTTCGGCGAAATGAAAAAGCTGGCAAGGGCGGAGGGATTAAACGCATTTTGAAAGGAGGGCTATGAATTACGATACATATATGCCAATCGAAGGTAAAATAAGGTGTGACTTTTTACATTGTTATGCCGGACTTGGTTTGGCAGGGAGAGGGTATTGCTTCGCTTCCGGCGGGTGGTGGCTGAAGGATTGCCCTCAATTTAAGGACGAAGACGAGTGGATTGAGGAAAGGAGCGAGAGTAAAGGAGAGCATGGGGCGCAAAAGCTAAGCTGTCAAGAGACTTAGGAATAAGCCATACGGCATTAAATTATGTACTTTCAAGAAAAAATTGGGGGCATATATGAAATTGATACTTCCTTTATTTGTAGATATTCCGCACAAAAAATCACCCGATAAAAGATTTTATCTTGGCCTTAATCCGTATAGAAACACGCATTTTCAAACACTCAACAAGGCAAAAAAATTATATGCAGACGAGGTTAAGAAAATAGTGTTGGCATCTGCCGGAGAAAATTGGGAAAAGGCTAAAACAATAGTATCTCCATTTCGTTTTGTTTATACCATATATCCGGCAACAGGAAGGAAATTTGATCTTGCTAATGTGTTACCAATTATCCAGAAATTCACAGATGATGCCTTAATTGATTTAGGTATTATATCAGATGATTCATGGAAAGTTATTAAAGCAATAGATTACAGATTCGGAGAGATTGATCGCATTAATCCACGCTGTGAGCTTGAAATATTGTCAATATAACTGCCATGAAGGGGAGCATGAAGCATGAAAAAAGAAACAATCATAAAAGCGGTAACAGCGGCGAGGATATTTATAAGCAGGGAAAAAGAATTAACGGCAGATGATTATAAATATCTTGGGATTTTAGGCTCAAAACGAACCGCAGCACTTCGGCGTGCCAGCATGGAGCTGACGAGAGCTCTGGCGAATCTCCGACGATGAAGCACATAGACCTTAAAGAATTTGTGTAAGGAGGCTTGTGAAAGATTATAATCTGACTGCACACCCGCCCATTATTTTTTGCCCGGAACTTGGCATCGATGTCGGTATCTTTGCCTGTGAAAATTGCAAACAGGATGTCGAGAGATGCGAATCTTATCAATCTTATTTAAATTCAAAGGGAGAGAAGCCATGACTGATTTTAGCTGTTTTTTAATAACCATACTTTATGGTGATACGCTTGTTTATGTTGCCTTGAAAATTAAAACAGACCTTATACCAGAAGGAGTTGCTGAATATTATATGGAGCCGGAAAGCAGGGTCTTCTTTCACTCAAGACTACCGGCGCATATTCAAACAATGGGCAAGATAATTGATGTAAGCGATAGACTACATGATGTTGTAATTTATTAATTGCGGGGTTAAATGAAGCAAATTTGCAGGTTAAAGATGCAAGACCAGAAGGCTCGAATGAAGCTGGTGGACGCACTAAACGAAGCTGGCTATGGGACAAGAATTGAGGACAATGGAAAACACTGGACTCTTGAGACTGAGTATTACGTTATCATTTATGAGGATGAAGCCATGAAATACAACATAGGCGATATATTAGCAGATGACGAAGGAAATTCTGGGATAGTGTGCATTAAATGGGACGATGGAGACATTTGCACTTTTGAGAACGATGCTGCACATCCAAATCCAATCATAGTAATTGATGCAGTATGATACCCACCGTGAAACTTGGTCGGATGAAAAAAACATGAGTTTGAAAATTGTCCTTCTTGTGGCTTTGGAAGCCCAGATTTCCCGTATGATGATTCCTGAGGTTTTCAAAATCGCAGCGAGGGACTTTTTAAAACAACAAAAGATTATGAGGTGAAAGATGAAATGTGATGAATGTAATGGTACAGGGAAAGAAATATGTAATAATCCAGATCATAATTTTATTGATGCCCTTGGAGCCCGACTGCTTGGACATGCCAATGGTTGCCCGTGCTGCGGCCATGATGAATTATATAGAATACCAAATACAGTCTGTGCCAAATGTAATGGTTCGGGTTCGTTGGGAGAAAAGGAGAAGCCATGAAAAGAAAATATAAAGACGGTGAGCCATGTGAGCATAAAGGGTGTTTGCATCATATCACACACCCATGTGAGCTTTGCGGAAGGATTGCGGGACGAAAGATAAACAAAGACGAAATCAGCAAAGAACTCTGCGAATTGCTTGGGATTGAATACAAACCAGCAAAACATATACAAGTTGAATTTTTTGATGAAGATGGACGTGATAGATGGGAGTTTGAGGAAGGAACTACCTTCACAACTGACTCCGGCAAGATAAGCCTGTTGAGGGAGATGGAAAAAATAAAAAAGATCCGACCGTTTATTATTAAGACGTGTGGGTTGGGGTTGGAGGATTTGTATTTTGTTAACTGGATTCCTATAAGCTTTCTGACAGATGAAAACTTTGCCTTCGC
>CAYSLW010000138.1:0-827 GCA_964431955.1 uncultured Candidatus Methanoperedens sp.
GAAGCGGCTCTCTGAACATTCCCGGCATAGTGGGAATGGGAAAAGCAGCCGAACTTGCTGCAAACGAGATTTTCAAGAAGCTGGGGCTTGGGATGGATGAGAAAGGATACATCAAGACCGACAAATCCCAGAAGACCAATATTGATGGGATTTACGCAGTGGGCGACATAGCCTCGGATATTCGATTAGTTGTGGTTGCGGTAGCCCACGGCGAAACTTTTGCACATAATGCTTATACCGAACTGCGAACTGCGAAAACCTTATTGGGGATAAAGGAATCATTTATTATTACAGGGAGAACATGGTAAAAGTCGCAATAATATACGATACTGCAACGCATAACACGGAGATGATGGCGAACGCCGAAGCTTTCGGGGTAAGCTCAGAGAGCGAAGAAGCCAAGCTCGCGCACGTCCATGAGGCAACAATCGAAGATATAAGAGACGTTGATGGATTAGTTCTTGGCTCTGAAAGGTTACGGCATGGAAACGATAGAGGGACTTCTTATTAAAGAAAAACCTGATGAGGCTGGATTGGAGAAGTGCAGGCAGTTTGGCAAGGAAATCGCACAAAAGGTAAAAAGTCGTTAAATGACCCAGAAAATCAAAAAAAGAGATGGAAGAATCGTAGAATTTGATAAATCAAAGATAGCCAACGCCGTCTTCAAGGCTTTTATCGCCACAAAAAGCAAGGACGGGAAGAGAGCAGAGGAAATAGCGACCCAAGTAGTGGAAATCATAGGGAAAAGAATCCCCGGAATACCAGGCGTCGAGGACGTGCAGGATATTGTGGAAGAGGTCTTGATTAAAAATGGCTATCTTTGATTT
>CAYSLW010000138.1:837-6044 GCA_964431955.1 uncultured Candidatus Methanoperedens sp.
AGTCGAGGAGGTTTTAATCAAAAATGGCTATGCTGCGGTTGCGAAGGCTTATATTTTATACAGGGAGAAGCGCGCCCAGATAAGGAAAGCAAAAGGATTTTTCGGCGTCAGGGATGAATTGAAGTTAAGCGTTAACGCTGTGCGCGTTCTTGAGAGGCGCTACCTGTTAAAAGATGAACACGGGAACGTAATAGAGACTCCTGCTGAGCTATTCCGGCGTATTGCAAAGGCTATCGCTCTTGACCCCGAATCAGAGGAGGAATTCCTCAGCATGCTGACATCTCTTGAATTCCTCCCCAATACGCCTACGCTCATGAACGCGGGCACTGACCTGGGGCAGCTCTCAGCGTGTTTTGTCATCCCTGTTGAGGATTCGCTTGCGGGCATTTTCGATGCTGTCAAGCACATGGCTATAATACAGCAGTCAGGCGGCGGAACTGGTTTCTCGTTCTCACGCCTTCGCCCCAGTGGAGATATCGTTAAGTCCACGAAAGGCGTGGCTTCGGGACCTGTTACTTTCATGCGTGTGTTCGATACCACCACGGATGTGATAAAACAGGGAGGGTGTGTTTCAACAAAGAGTTTAATTAGAACATCCAGAGGGATTTTGCCAATCGGGAAATTGTTAGATTGTCCTACCTTTGGGGATAACCCGACAAGATATTTAGTTTATACAAACGGTGGATTTGAACATGCATTTATTGCAGAAGACAATAGTATTGCAGAAATTTATAATATAAAAACCGAAATTGGAACCGAGATCAAAGTAACTCCAGATCATCGAATATGCGTTATTGACGAGGGAGGGAAGTTCTCCTGGAAAGAGGCTGAAAAACTGCAAGAAGATGATTGGATAGTTCATGTGCTCGGAGGACACTGCGGCGATGATGCGGAATTGCCGGCATTAGAACATGTGCAGCACTACAATGCAAACCCAATAAAAATACCAAAGAACATGCTTCCTGAACTTGCAGAACTGTTGGGGGTCTATATGGCTGACGGTTGTATCAGTACCAATGGAAGAATAATTTTTGCCGTGGAAGAAAATGATACAGAACTGAAAGAAAGGATAAAGGAATTGATGTTGAATATTTTTGGTCTTAATTTAGGAATGGAACAAAGAAAACCCAACGATAATTCGGTATGTCTTGTTTTCTATTCCAGAGATTTATGCAAATTTTTTGAGAATATGGGATGCAGGAAAGAAAGCTCATTGGAGGCTTTTGTTCCTTCTGTGATATTTGAATCTTCAGCCGAAAGTGCAAGAGCGTTTATCAGAGGGCTGTTCGAGGGAGACGGAGATATTCACACCGATGGATATCCCAGGCTTTACTCATCCTCCGAAAGACTTGTAAAAGAGGTTCAACAATTACTTTTTGGTTTAAGCATGGTCTCAACTGTTCATAAATATTATAGCGAAAATAGATACGGGAAGAACCCAATTTATCATCTGTGCATAATACAGGAGGGCAGCGTACAAGAGTTCATTAAAAACATAGGGTTTGTATCTAAAAGAAAAAATGAAAAACTCTTAGAAAGACAAAAACCCAAGACTTTTGAATCTTTTGATGTAATACCAAATCAGGAAAAATTATTCAGAAAAATCTATAATGGTCCTGGAAGAGGTTGCGGTAAGGGCAGAACTAAACGTGGAGCCAATAGAAAGTTGTACAGAGCATTACAGCATTTCCTTGGAACAACATCTTCAAGAAGAAATTTAACAAGAAAGAAGCTGAAAGAGTTGTTAAGTAATTTTGATGAGTTACACCATGAACAGTTATTGAAAATTGTTAATGACGAATATTTCTATAGCAGGGTAGCTACGATAACAAAGGAAAAAGATTATACTATGGATATCATGGTACCGGCTGCTGAACATTTTGTAGCGAATAGTATATTAGTTCACAATAAGCGGCGCGGTGCCAACATGGGGATACTCAGGGCTGACCACCCAGATATCATTGAATTCATAACCTCAAAAACAGGAGAAGGCATACTTTCGAATTTCAATATCTCCGTGGCTGTGGATGATAAATTCATGAACGCTGTGCTTGAGGACGATGAGTATGAATTGATAAACCCGCGCAATACGGAAGTGGTAAAGAAGGTTAGAGCAAGGGATATGTGGAATCTCATGATAACAATGGCGTGGAGAACAGGAGACCCTGGCGTTGTTTTTATCGACGAGATCAACAGGCATAATCCAACGCCTCAGGTAGGGGAGATGGAGAGCACTAATCCGTGTGGAGAGTTGCCTTTACTACCCTATGAGTCCTGCAATCTCGGTTCAATAAATCTCGCGAAAATGGTAAAGAACGGCTCTATCGACTGGGAAAAACTTGAAAAAACCATAACTCTAAGTGTCAGGTTCCTTGATAATATAATAGATGTAAATAAATATCCGATTGCTGAGATAGAGGCTATCACGAGGGCTAACAGGAAAATAGGGCTTGGGGTGATGGGCTTTGCTGACATGCTTGTGCAGCTCGGCATACCTTACGATTCAGAGGAGGCGCTGAAAACAGGCGAAGAAACTATGCGATTCCTTGAGGAGAAATCCCATGCCGCGTCTGAAAAACTCGCTATCGAGAGGGGAGCGTTTCCCAATTTCGAGGGAAGTATCTACAAAACCCCTATACGCAACTCTACGGTGACCACGGTAGCGCCCACAGGGACAATCAGCATCATAGCAGGATGCTCAAGCGGTATCGAGCCTTTGTTTGCAGTCTCTTTTGTGCGGAACGTTATGGAGGGAACAAAACTTCTTGAAGTGAACCCGTATTTTGAGGCGAAAGCTAAGGATCGAGGTTTTTACAGCGAGGAACTGATGATGAAAATCGCAAAGCAAGGAACACTTGCAGGAATCGAAGAGGTACCTGAAGACGTTAAGCGCGTGTTTGTTACTGCTTTCGATATAGCACCAGAGTGGCATGTGAGGATGCAGGCTGCTCTCCAGAAGTACACCGACAATGCCGTCTCAAAGACCATCAATTTCCCGCATGACGTGGATATCAAGGAAGTGGAGAAGGCGTACATGCTTGCATACGAGCTGAAATGCAAAGGGATTACAGTTTACCGATACGGCAGCAAGGCGCAGCAGGTATTATACCTCGGTGATGTGACTGATAAATATGTATCCGCTGATGCTGAATACGCAGGCGGATGCCCGGCGCCGGTGTGCCCTGTGTGATAATTCCTATCAACTATCCAAAAAAACAAACGCAAGTTTTATATTACAGCAGGGATTCCAGAATTATTTCCAAGGATGACTATGCAAATATAGAAGCTCTTTACCAGAAAAATCTCATTGAAGAGGGCTTAAAAAACGCCCTCGCTGAGTCAAACGGCTTGAGAAATAGATTAGTCCACCGCTACAATACTTTAGATGACACGATGGCATTTGAATCGATTCAGACGTTGCTTCCTAATTTTAAATATTTTACAGAGGTAATGGAGAAATGGCTAAAAGAGCATCTATAAAAGCGGATTTTTCTTTTCTGTTTGGTAAAAAAGAAGTGCTTGCAGTCCTGCTCTATGGTTCAGTGGTTAAAGGCGAAGAAACGCCTCGCAGCGATATCGACATATGCATAGTAGCTCCCGGCTCTGATAATAAGGCTGAATTGCTAAAAGAAGTGTACAGGAATCTTGATGTGTTCTCAAAAAAATATGATGTCAGGATTTTTGAAGAACTGCCATTGTATATACAAATCCAGATTATCCAGAATCATGAGGTTATCTATGCAAAAGATATCTATGAGATGTATGAGTATTTTTATTATTTCAGAAAGCTCTGGGAGGATCAGGCTTCGCGGCAGTATGTGACGAAAGAAGAACTGGCTATGATGATGGGATGACCTTAAATCCCATCGTATAATTCAGCGTTATCCATCTGTATCCTCGCCATCTCCACCGCAAGCTTCGTGTAATCCTTCCTGCTTATCCTTCCCTTCGTCAGCCAGCCTATGATGCCCTCCTCGTATCCAATATCGGGTCTGTCCGTGAGAGGAGAAAAAGCTTCCGAGATCGTTATCCCTTCCTCGACTACCCTTTTAGTGCATTGCGGCGGGTACTCAAAAGCAGGTCCAAGACCGAGATATATTCGTTTGCCGTCGAAGATGGCACAGCAGCAGAAGTTCATGTAGCCGCTCTGTGTTTCCGGCACTGGAGCGATACCGTCCTCGATGCCCACCGAGTATTCGCAATCTCCGAAAATGGTTTTTGCCCTGAATATCGCGCCCTCAATAATCTCATCAAGGCTCAGCGGCTGCTCTCTCACGCCTGACCTGCATGCAATGCCTTTGACCTGATAGGACGGAAAGACCTCCTGCACAGCCTGTATCTTATTTTTGTTCCGGGAAGCTGCGAAAATACGTTTCATAGATAATATCGCTCAATTTTTCTTTTTTTCTTTAAAGAACTTGATGAAATACTTCCACCCTGTCTTACAGAGATGCTTCCTTTTTTCCCGGTCTTTTCTTACCCAATCCATCAGGTAGAAGAACTGCGCCTTGTATTCATCCACTGTTTCCTCGACGATAAGAGGAGGGTTCGGGACGCCAAGCCCTCGAAGGTATTCGATGAACATCTGCTCTCCTTTGTGCTGTGCGATGCCGTCAACCTTCATTACTGTGAATTTATACCCCTCGTTTTTGAGCCACTCTGCGGTTCTGTCGTGGATGCAGCCTGAGCATATCTCTATCTCCTCATCCTTTGGAACTTTTAATCGGGTAAAGCCCTGCTCTACAATGTTTCTTGCAGCAGTGAGATAGGTATTCTTTTTAAACTTATCTATGCTGAAATGCTCTATTGGTACTATGTCGTAATGCAGCTCAGAAGTCTCTTTCCTCACCACTATGATACCCACGCCTCCTACAGGCGTGCCCCACCCCTGGTCATCTATCTGGATTGTCATGATTTTTGAGATACATTGCGCTCTACTATGAAAAAAGTTTCCTGCCTGGCAAGAGCTATACTATGGGATAGCTACTTCCACTCATACATTTCGACATGGGGGGTCTCGCAGGATAGGCAGCTTCCGCATATCACATTGATGGTGCGGTTGGATTTGGATGTTTCAATAAAAGAGAGCTTTATCACCACAAAGTTCGCAAAGTACGCCCGTGACAAGAAGTTACATCATGTATTGCTGTGTGCTACCCCTTCCGTTTGGGGTAATCCTACTGAGATGTGCGTCAGCGGCAACGCTG
>CAYSLW010000139.1:0-6025 GCA_964431955.1 uncultured Candidatus Methanoperedens sp.
AGGTGTCTTTGAAAATGAAAAATAAAGGTGAAATTTATAGGATATCAGGACCGGTCGTCATAATCAGCGGTTTAAACACCAAAATGTACGACGTGGTCAAAGTCGGAAAAGAAGGACTGATGGGTGAGGTCATAGGAATAGAAGGCGACAAATCCACGGTACAGGTGTATGAAGAAACCTCAGGATTAAGACCCGGCGAACCAGTGGAAAATACGGGCATGCCGCTCAGCGTGGAACTCGGACCAGGATTGCTTGAGAGCATATACGATGGAATCCAGCGCCCTCTTCCTGTTTTAAAAGATACTATGGGCGACTTTATCAAACGCGGCGTCACAGCGAATGGTCTCTCACGCGAGAAGGAATGGGAGCTTGTCCCGACGGTGAACAAAGGCGACAAGGTGAAAGGCGGCGATATAATAGGTACTGTCCAGGAAACCCAGAATATCCAGCACAGGATACTCGTCCCGCCAAATGTTTCAGGAACTATTGATGAAATAAAGAGCGGAAAATTCAAGGTCGATGAGGTGATCTGCACTCTTTGCGATGGCAAAGAACTAACGATGATGCAGAAATGGCCTGTGAGGAAACCAAGACCTGTCAGCAAGAAACTGATGCCTAACACGCCCCTGATTACAGGTCAAAGAATACTTGACGGTCTTTTCCCTGTCGCAAAAGGCGGAACCGCGGCAATCCCGGGTCCTTTCGGAAGCGGAAAATGCGTATCAAGAGATACCAGGATTTTGGTGGATAACTCACTTGTTTGTATAAAGGAGGTCTTTGAGAACTCTGAAAACGATGGCGAGGTAATAGAAGAAAATGGGTGTGAAAAGCTGATTAAGCTTTTTAAACCTCTGAAAATCCAGACATTTGATGGCGAAAAAATAAAGGAAGCCTCTGCAACACATGTATATCGTGGAATATCTGAAAAGATGGTTGAAATAAAGACCCGCTCAGGTCGCTCTATTAGGCTCACACCTGCGCATAAGCTATACAGGCTGGACCCAGAACTTCAGATAATCGAAACACCTGCAGAACAGCTAAAAGAAGGAGATTATATAATTTCTCCAAGAAAAATGGATATGTCTGGAGAATATCAAAAAATAGCCCTTGATTTTGAGTGCAGGGTTGAAGGCGATGTAATTACGCAAATTCCGTATGTTATAGATGACTATGTAAATAAGAAGAGCATAACAAGAAAAGAGCTTGCTCTGATTATGGGTATTCCTGAACATACGATGCAGGAGTTTTATTCAGGAAGAAACAAGCCCACACTTTCTTTTGTGAAGAAGCTTGAGGAAATAACAGGCGTGGAATTGCCAGTATATAAAATTAAAACTGAGAGGCAGTCCAAAGCCATCAGTGTTCCAGAGTGCCTGAACGAGGAGTTTGCAGAGCTTATCGGATATTTGATGTCAGACGGCATGATAAAAGGCTCAAAGACCGTTGAGTTCTTCAATAAGAAAAAAGAGCTAAGAGATAGAGTAAGCTTCTTAATAAAGCACCTCTTTGGACTTGAGACAAAAGAATACTGGGCAAATACTGTTGAAGCCGTTCATGTTCCAAGCAGGGCGCTTGTTAAACTCCTTGTATCTTTTGGATTCCCATTAAATAAAAAATCACAAAATGTTTCCTTGCCAAAAGGCTTATTGTCCTCTCCTGAATCAGTAATAAAGCACTTCATTGCAGCATATATAAGCTGTGACGGGCATGTGCGAGACGGAGATATAGAGCTCACAACTGCAAGCAAATTAATGCAGGAAGGAATTGCATATCTTCTCCTGCGGCTTGGAGTTCTGTATAGCACAAGGGAAAAAGTTGTGAATGGAAGAACTTATTATCGCATTTTCATAAGTGCAAGAGAGGCTGTAAAGATACATCCCTATTATAACAAGGAGTTCTATTTCAATTCAACAGACATCGTGCCTATGACCCGTGCTTTATTCAGACAGATTCTAAGCAATACAAAGCCGTGGGCATTGGAAAAAGAAGGGATTCCTTCATCCGCATACTATGTTGACCAAAATCAAACCGTTCTCACTTTCCAGAAATTGGCAAATTATTTGCACAATGAGCATCTGCAAAAGCTGGCTAATGCACTTGATTTTGTCTTCTGTGATGAAATTACGAGTGTCAAAACCATTGAGAGCCAGGAAGAAGTTTATGACATAACCGTGCCTGAAACCCACAATTTTGTAGGCGGAAATATCCCGATGCTCCTCCACAACACCGTCACCCAGCAGCAGCTTGCAAAATGGAGCGATACCGAGATAGTGGTGTATATCGGGTGCGGGGAACGCGGCAATGAAATGGCAGATGTCCTGAGCGAGTTCCCTGAACTTGAAGACCCAAAAACAGGCAGACCTTTAATGGAGAGAACAGTGTTGATCGCGAATACCTCAAACATGCCTGTAGCAGCGAGGGAAGCTTCTGTTTACACGGGAATCACAATTGCCGAATATTACAGGGACATGGGATACGACGTATCCCTGATGGCAGACTCAACTTCGAGATGGGCAGAGGCGATGAGGGAGATTTCATCAAGGCTTGAAGAGATGCCTGGCGAAGAGGGGTATCCTGCATATCTTGCAGCAAGGCTCTCGGAATTCTATGAGCGCTCTGGTAAAGTGAAAGCCCTCTGCGGAAGAGAAGGTTCGATTACGGTCATAGGTGCGGTTTCACCGCCTGGCGGAGACTTCTCGGAACCTGTTACCCAGAACACTCTGCGTATCGTGAAGGTATTCTGGGCGCTTGATGCCAAGCTCGCGCAGCGCCGGCATTTCCCAGCAATAAACTGGCTTAACAGCTACTCGTTGTACTCAAAGGTGCTCGGCGAATGGTACGACAAGAACGTGTCTCCTGAATGGGTAAAACTCAGGAATGATGCAATGGAATTACTCCAGAAAGAAGCCGAACTTTCGGAAATCGTCCAGCTTGTGGGTTCTGACGCCCTTCCCGAAGACCAGCAGCTCACACTTGAGATTGCAAGGATGGTAAGGGAATATTTCCTCCAGCAGAATGCCTACCATGAAGTGGATACCTTCTGCCCCATGGATAAGCAGTACAAGCTGCTGAAAGCAATAACGGCATGGGGCGACAAGGCGCATAATGCGCTTGAAAGCGGCGTATCTGTCGAAGATATCATGAAATCAAAATCAAAAGATGACCTTGCAAAAGTCAAATTCGAGAAAGACTTTGAAGGCGCGCTTTCTGTGATTACAAAGACCATGGAAGAAGAATTTGCAAAACTCAGGGGTAAGTAACATGACCAAAGAATACAAGACAATCAGCAAAATCGCAGGTCCGCTTATCTTTGTGGAAAAGACGGAGCCTGTGGGATACAATGAACTGGTAAATATCAATCTTCCCGACGGCACAACTAAGCGGGGACAGGTGCTGGATACTTCCCACGATATAATCGTGGTCCAAATATTCGAGGGCACGGGAGGTTTAAACAAGGAATGCGGCGTCAGGTTTACTGGAGAAACCATCAAACTGCCCGTTTCAAAAGACCTGCTGGGCAGGATACTCTCAGGCTCGGGCGAACCCCTGGATGGAGGACCGCGCATCGTACCCGAGGACAGGCTTGAAATAACAGGCGCAGCCATAAACCCATATGCACGCCTTCCGCCAAAGGATTTCATCCAGACCGGCATATCCACGATAGACGGCATGAATACGCTGGTGAGAGGTCAGAAGCTCCCCATATTCTCTGGCTCAGGTCTCCCGCACAACGAGATTGCATTGCAGATAGCAAGGCAGGCAAAGGTTCTCGGTACGGAGGAGCAGTTCGCAGTGGTATTTGCCGCGATGGGCATCACCAATGAGGAGGCGCAGTACTTCATGCGCGACTTTGAGAGAACTGGCGCTCTTGAGCGGGCTGTGGTGTTCCTGAACCTCGCGGACGACCCGGCTGTGGAGCGGCTTATCACCCCGAGACTTGCACTTACAGCGGCAGAATACCTCGCATACGAACATGATATGCATGTGCTCGTTATTCTTACAGATATCACGAACTACTGCGAAGCGCTTCGCCAGATGGGCGCTGCAAGAGAAGAAGTACCCGGCAGGCGCGGCTACCCTGGTTACATGTACACAGACCTTGCCTCGCTGTATGAACGCGCAGGCGTTATTAAGGGAAGAAAAGGCTCTGTGACGCAGTTCTCGATATTATCCATGCCGGGCGACGATATCACGCACCCGATCCCAGACCTTTCGGGATACATCACTGAAGGGCAGATTGTGATTTCAAGGGAACTCCACAGGAAAGGCATCTATCCACCGGTCAATGTGCTGCCTTCACTTTCAAGGCTCATGAATTCGGGCATAGGCGCATCAAGGACAAGGGAAGACCATAAAGCGGTCTCTGACCAGTTGTACGCCGCTTATGCAGAAGGCAAGGACTTGAGAGGACTGGTCGCAATCGTGGGCAAGGATGCACTTTCTGACAGGGATAAGAAATTCCTTGAGTTCGCTGACATGTTCGAGGACAGGTTCGTAAGGCAGGGTGTGGATGAGAACAGGGATATCGAGACCACGCTCGAAATCGGCTGGGAACTTCTCGCTGAACTTCCTGAAGCGCAGCTCACAAGAATCGATAACAAGTATATCCAGAAATACCATCCGGCTCATAAGGCAAAGGAAGAAAAGTAAGAGATGGCAATAAAGGACACCATAACACCCACACGCTCCGAGCTTATTGAGCTTAAGAAGAAAATCAAGCTCAGCCAGAGCGGTCACAAGCTTCTCAAGATGAAGCGCGATGGCTTGATACTTGAGCTTTTCGAGATACTTGATAAAGCGAAAGGCATAAGGGTTGAGGTTGAAAAACAGTTCGCTCTGGCGAAACTTTCGCTCGCCATCGCTAAATCGGTGGAAGGTGTTGTGGTGGTGAAATCCACAGCCTTTGCGCTCAAGGACACACCGCGATTGGAACTTGTAAGCAAGAACGTGATGGGTGTCGTTGTCCCGAAAATCGAGGCTTCAAGCGTGCATAAGAGATTAGACGAGCATGGATATGGTATCATCGGCACTTCTTCCCGCATAGATGAGGCTGTGGATGCCTATGAAATACTTGTGGAGAAAGTCATACTCGCGGCTGAAATCGAGACCACGATGAAGAAGCTGCTTGAGGATATTGAGAAGACAAAGCGCAGGGTGAATGCGCTTGAGTTCAAGGTGATTCCTGAGCTTTCTGAAGCAAAGGATTTTATTGTGTTAAGGCTTGAGGAGATGGAGAGGGAGAATATCTTCAGGCTGAAGAGGATAAAGGGGTAGTATCTCCCATATTTCGCACTTGATAAGATAAATTTAGGATTTATCTATGAAATATGGGCATGACATAAATTCCTACTTGGATTTTGTAAGAAAATTGCATTTCTTCAGACAGGATGAACAGGATTTACAGGATTTGCTCATAAAATTTATCCTGTCCATCCTGTTAATCCTGTCAAATGACGGGGTTTTAACCGTTTTGGGTTGAAATTTGAAAAAATCTAATTGTGATGAAAGAATGTGCGAAATGTGGGGTATCTTTTGGAAAACTCTATTTTGAGTCCGCGATGAAATTTGCGGGGCATCGTGGGTGCATGAGTTTTCCCATTGTTTATTTGCTGCTATGGCTTTTGTCAAAAAGGGGGCACGTTTTCAAGTATGGTTATGCGTTGGTGCATCAGGTAAACCGAAGGGCTGTTCTCGCGCGGTCGGGCGCATATTCGCTTTTGCGGTAGAACGCCTCAAAGTGTTTTAGCAAGGCATTACTCTGATTTTAGCCCTGAAGGATTCTATAAGCCATTTTGTTCCCCAATTTATATTAGTATAAAGGGCAAACAAAACACACAATACAGACGATGATTTTTAATTTCATCTTAACCACCGTTTACCTTTGATAAGAGTGATACCTTTTATTCTATTTTATCACTTTGTAAATGGAATGTCGTATTCAAAAGTATAAGGTTTGTAATTTTCATCACGTCCAAGTTCAAAAAATAATTTAACACTTTGTGAATTTTTTGGTAATTTTTTGAAT
>CAYSLW010000140.1:0-5998 GCA_964431955.1 uncultured Candidatus Methanoperedens sp.
CAGATCATGAATGAAGCCATCATAAATTACCCCCAGCATGTATGTGGACACTAACATTAGTGCGTTTTGAGCCTGGGTAACAGTATAGAAAGATTAATGAAATTGAAGGAAGTAAGATATGTGAAACAGAGGATTATATTAAAACTATATAATAAAGAGGGAGAATAAAAATATGAAGAACGTTGAAACGTCAGTGGATGGATATAAATGAACAGAGATGAAAATTTTACGCCAAATACTGGAAAGGCAAATCTGAGGCTGTAAGATGAGCGAGTTGAAAATGCTGTGGAAGGAAATAGAAGAGTTTGTTCATTCTCATGAAAAGGAAATTGCAGAGAAGTATATTCATTTTCTCAGAGAAGTAGCTAAGCACTATATTTCAAAGGGCAAAAAAGTATTCTTTAGAGAGAATAGAGTTGTGCACTATGGTGAAGGAGGATTTGGGTGGATGGTTATCGAATGTGATGATGACGAGTACGAAGTATTCGGTGGACACATTAATGAAATAATTTTTAAACAAAAGCTGAACGAAAAAGATATTAGAGGCTGTGTTGAAATCAAAAATGATAATTTAGAGGACATAAAATATGAACTCTAACTCCTATACTACTTTCTGCAGACTTAAGAAGGAAGTAAAATGAAGAGCTTAAGAGAAATAATGGACGTAGTGGCGGATCATAAAGAAGAGTTGCAAAGGATATATAAAGTTAATGGGATTTTTATTTTTGGCTCTTATGCAAGAGACGAGCAGAAGAAAACAAGTGATATAGATATTATTGTAGAATTTGAAAAAGAAGAATCCATGGGGGGCTTTGAGTATATAGGTTTAATAACCGATTTAGAAGACTATCTTCACAAAATACTTGGAATAAAACCGCATATCGCATCAAAAAGGCATGCAATGAGTTCAGATAAATGGAAGGACATAGAAAAAGAAGCGGTTTGTGTTTTCAAAGATATGAACCCAGCGAAAAAAATAAAAGAACTGATTGTGAAAACATTAGCTCAATCGGGAATATATGTTAAAAAAATCATCCTTTTTGGTTCACGAGCAAGAGGAAACTTTCACAAATATAGCGATTATGATATCCTAATAATAACCGAAAGAACATTCACTGTCAAAGAAAAGATGGAACTCTCGGAAAGAATAAGGGATAACCTGGTTAGATTAAATTTTCCAACAGATATAATAATAAAGTCGGAACAGGAAATCGCTTACTATCAAGATAAAATAGGCAGTGTTGTGAGAGAAGCACTGAAAGAAAAGGAGTGAGTGTGTGAAGGGTGTCTGTATATGATAGATGACTATATCAAAAAATGGCTTATAAAAGCACTGGAAGATTTTAAAGTTGCAAAGCATGAGCTGGATTTGCCTGATAGTGAGATTGCTACAGGTGCGGTTTGCTTTCACTGTCAGCAGTTTGTTGAAAAGTTTCTGAAAGCGTATCTTATATCTAGGAAAATAGATTTTGGTAAGATACACGATTTAAAATTTTTATTGGAGCTTTGCTCGCAGCAGGATTCAGATTTTAAAAAATTGAATGTTGGTAATTTGACGTTTTATGCTGTTGAAGTGAGGTATCCTGATGAGTTTTATATACCCACAGTAGATGAAGCCAGAGCATGTTTTAGGATTGCTTTAAATGTTAAGGGTTTTGTTTTAAAAAAATTGGGAATTAGCGAGATGGAGCTCGTGGAAAAATGAAACGATGCGTAGATGCATGCTCAAATTGCTATTTACGTGGCATTCATCGGCTTGTATTTTGGAAAAAGAGAATCTGAAAACCATCGAAGAGGTTTACAGCGCCCTGAGCAGCGATAAAAAGATTCAGGCGCAGATTGAGAAGATAAAATCGCATCCGTGGGTGAAGGTGGTGGAGGGACAGAAATGAACAGCAAAAATGAGATTTTAGAAAAACTCAAGAGCATATTAAACGAAATGAACCTGAAATACTCCAAAATCCTGTTATTCGGCAGCAGGGCAAGGGGGAACTTCAGAGAGGAAAGCGACTGGGATTTCTTGATAGTCCTTAAAAAACCTTTAGATGTAAAAACAAAAAAAGAACTGTGGTTTGATATTTACAAAAAGCTGCATGAGTTCTATCCTTTTATTTCATTCGATATAGTTTTAAAAGATGCTGAATCGTTTGAAGAGGAGAAAACCATTGCAAATACCATCTCTAACGAAGTCTATTTAGAAGGGGTTGAGGCATGAAAGAGGATATAGTTTTGCTAGGGGTTGAAAAAGCGGATAATGACCTGAAGGCGGTTAAGTATTTACTGGCAGTGGAGGACGCACCGCTGGATGTACTTGCATTTCATTGCCAGCAGGCTGTTGAAAAATATCTAAAAGCGTATTTAACGTGGGTCGATGTAAGATGGTATAAATTATGACAGAGATGACAAAAATGACAGGAAATCCGTTTTATGCCCAGGTGACCTGTAGAACCTCAACTCGTGACAATTTGTCACGGTTTGAAACTGCCTGCCGCTGACGGCAAGAAATCGAGCCGACTGCGCCATGATGCCTGCAAATTTCATCGATGGGCTCGTGATTTCACGTCGTATACATCGCGTTAATCTTCACGTAATCATACGTCAAATCGCATCCCCACGCAGTCGCCTCACAATCCCCCAGCCCAAGTTTTACCTCAATAACAATCTCCTTACTTTCCATAATGCTCTTCAGCGCGCTGAGCTTCCCTTTAACAATCCTTCCCTTATCAACAAGCACAACCTCCTGCTTATTATCCAGGAACTTCAGGGAAATCCTATCCTGGTCGACCTCTGCGCCTGAATACCCAACTGCAGCCACAACCCTCCCCCAGTTCGGGTCTTTTCCGAATACAGCGGTCTTCACAAGCGGCGAGCGCACAATCGCCTTGGCAGCTTTTTTTGCATCGTCTATGCTTTTCGCGCCTTTCACTCTTGCTTCAATCAATTTGGTTGCGCCCTCGCCATCCTTAGCTATCAGTTTTGCAAGACTGGTGCACACAAAATCAAGTCCTTCCTGGAATACTTCTTCTTCGCATTCCTGATAGCCAGTGGCTGAAATCAGCGCCATATCATTAGTACTCGTATCCCCGTCCACCACAACCATATTAAAACTCCTGTCAACAGCTTTTTTTAAGCAGGCATTGAGAGCAGCCTCAGACAGAGAGGCATCAGTATATAAAAACGCAAGCATCGTCCCCATGTTCGGTTCTATCATTCCTGAGCCTTTAGCAATCCCTCCTATGCGCACGCCATTATCGAGTTCTACTGCCGCTTCTTTCATGAAAGTGTCGGTGGTCATAATAGCCTTGGCGCAGGCTTTGCCCGCTTCTTTAGAATTGGATACCCCGTTTAGCACTTCATCAAGATGCTCCCCTATCCATGTTTTATCAAGGTAGCGCCCGATAACGCCTGTGGATGCCACACCGATTTCATCGGGTCCGCATTTCAGTTTTTCTGCCAGTATCCCAGCCATCCACCGTGCATCACGCATACCCTTCTCCCCTGTAAATGCATTTGCGCATCCACTGTTTGCGATAATTGCTTTCACATCTCGTTTCGAAAGTGCTTCCTGTGTGACAATAAGCGGTGCTGCAATCACCTTATTTCGTGTAAAAACGCCGGCTGTTGCAATCTTGCGAGTGTCAGTTACTATTACTGCAAGACCGTTCTTCTCCTGCTTGATCCCGTTTGCCTTCACACCCCTAACTGCGCAGATGCCTCCCTCGATGAGTTTCATAGTTATTCCGACTCTGAGAGACCCCTTATAATATCGCTTCTCGCTACGATTCCTACAAGTTTGCCATTCTCTATGACAGGCAGCCTGTTGACCTTATATTTGACCATTCTGCTGGATGCCTCTTCCAGGCTATCTTCAGGGGAAATAGAGTGAACAGATTTTTTCATAATGTCACTCACTGGCTTCAACTTCATATCTTCAAGGGCTTTTTTAAACTCTTCAAGCCTGACCAGATTCCTTATAGGAATCTCAATTACCTCAAATGGACTGGGAAGCCACAATTCGCCTGAGAATTGCGGTGTTTCAAATAACTTGAGCAAATCGGTTTCGGATACAATTCCAACTACCTTCCCCTTTTCAACTACAGGCATGCCGCTGATACGGTTCTCTTTGAATAGCTTTGCAAGAATGCTCACCGGGTCGTCGGGCTTGCAGGTAATTACATCTTTATTCATCACATCTTTTATTTTCATAAGATTACCTTCATGGAGCAGTACCAGGTGTCCAGAGACCTGTTATCTCATCAAGACCAAACATGAGGTTCATATTCTGGATTGCCTGACCTGAGGCTCCTTTCACAAGATTGTCTATCGCCGATATAACGACTATCCTGTCGCAGTCCTTTTCGATCTCAAAACCTATATCGCAGAAATTAGAGCCGCGTACGCTGCCCAGCATCGGTATGCCTTTTATCAGCCTGATAAAAGGTTTATCAAGGTAAAAATTCCGATAAATATCGTTGACCTCCTCTTCGTTCAATTCCTTTTTGACGAAAATATGCGCCGTGGTCAGAATCCCGCGCACTGAAGGAATAACGTGCGGAGTAAAGCTGATTTTAGTGAGGTTGCTGTCGAGCCGTGAGAGTTCCTGCACAATCTCGGTGCGGTGGCGGTGGGATGTAAGTTTATAAGCCTGTATATTCTCAGCCATGTTGGGATAATGAGACGTAGTAGTCGGCTCAGCGCCCGCGCCTGAAATGCCGCTTTTTGAATCAAAGACTACCCGTTCAATAACACCTGCGTCAGCCAGAGGTGCAGCAGCAAGGGATGCTCCCGTTGGATAGCATCCGGGATTAGCGACTAAGACCTGGTTTGCCACTTCAGGATGCAGTTCAGGTATGCCGTACTCAGCATTCCGAGGGTCTGTATGTTTCATTTTATAGACTTTTTCAAAAATATCAGTTTTTAAACGGTAGTCTGCGCTCAGATCAATGACTTTCACGCCGGCATCAAGAAGTGCAGGCACCACCTGCATGGCTGTGCCGTGAGGTACGGCAGTGAAAACGATGTCAGAGCGAGAAGCCACTTCTTCGACGTTTTGGTCTTCAAATTCCAGATCACATATTTTCCGAAGATGAGTGTGGGTATCGCTCACCTTCTGTCCTTTCCTGCTGCGTGAAGTAACTGCCCTGATTTGCGCCAGAGGGTGCTGCGCAAGCAGGCGTAGAAGTTCGCCGCCTGTATATCCTGAGCCTCCGATGATTCCGATGTCCATATAGTCCTTACATGTGCGGGTTAATAATGATACTTTCGTTTCCTGAAACGCCTCTGCAGGCATCTGCCGCATAACCGCTGATATTTTTACCAGTAAAGAAAAGATGCGTTTCACACGAGCAGTCACTGCACCCAAACCCTGGTATGGCTGATGAAAAGCCGAAACTTCGGCTTGCGCAGTATCCACGTATGCCTGCGGGCATACGTGTCTGCGAAGTAAAGCAGCGCAACGGTTTTTGATAAAACTTTCTTAAAGTTTTTTCACCGAGGAGCTTGGCAACAACGCATTCTATAGCTTCATCCGTGGGCGAAAAAACCGCGCAAATTACCTCCGAGTGCGGCAGTAGATAGTCAATATGCCATTTTCTCGTACTGTTTTTGCCTTGCGCTACATTGAAATGCCTTGTTACCCGCTTGAATCCACCTCTTCCCATGGCTGAACCGATATAAGCATAGAAACCCTTTTTAAAATGGAGTTCCCCGAGCTTTCCTACCAGAATGTCTCTATCATTATCCAACCTGAGAATTAGAACGTAAACTCCTTTCATGTTTAATACGTTAGATTAAATTATAACATCAAAGCTTTATGTGATAAGAATCAATTGGGCGAAGGTGCGGAGGTCGCCCAGCCCGGTCAAAGGCGCGGGATTTAGGGTCCCGTCTCGCAGGAGTTCATGGGTTCGAATCCCATCCTCCGCATGCTTATTTTTTGGTCTTCCTAACCACCAATTTATCCATTCTCCTATAAGAGCATCATGGCACTTACCATAAT
>CAYSLW010000141.1:0-4425 GCA_964431955.1 uncultured Candidatus Methanoperedens sp.
ACTATTTTTCCAAACTGCGACTAATTTGGATAAGTTATTTTTCGGTAGTGCCTTAATATAATTATTAATAGACTAAGAGAAGAGAAAATGGGGGAAATTATAAGCAAGTATGCAAAAAAATCTTCAATTCCTATTGTTGTTATCTTAGGTCATAAACATGCTGCACCAACTTCTCGAATTCATGCTATTTTAAAGCAAGAAGAAGTTGGCTATTTGATATTGACCAAAATTGACCCTTAAAAGTTAAAATTGCATATCATTTTTGTAATATTCATTTTTTAAGATTGTTTCAATTTGCCAACACGAATTGAACGGTTTCGGTTTTAAGCGAAAAAGAGTGACTGATTCACCGGGAGGCGCGCAAAGCCTGAGTCGCGCCCTCTGCGGCTTTGCGGTGATTTAGATTAAATTTCATTTCTCGCCCACCCTCCCATGAGATGCATGTGCAGATGGAATATTATCTGTCCCCCGCCCCTGCCAACATTTACAATTACTTTATAACCGCTCTCTGCTATGCCCAATATTTTTGCGATTTTCTTCGCCTTCAGCATCATTTTCGCGATAAGTGTGCTGTGCCGCTCTTCCAGGACATTTAAGCTTTCGATATGCTCAACCGGAACTATCAGCACATGGACAGGCGCTTTGGGTCTTGTATCGTGAAAGACCACCATGTCCTCCCTTATAAACAAAATTCGCAGGCACCTCACCCTTAATAATCCTGCAGAAGATGCAATCGTTATTCATACAACCTCAAGCACCCTCTCAAGCATCTCAAACCTGCTCACCGCAAGCTCCTTGCTCGCTATTCGTCGAATTATGGCGCGCCCGGTATCGAAAACTATGATCTTTTCCACAGGCGGGTTTGTAAGTATGAGCATCTCGTTGTCAGGCGTCACCTGCACGCCATCGAAGTGTTTTTTAAGTTCTTCAACAGCATCTTCCGTTATTTTGATATTTCCAAGCTCAGCCTCCCCGCTGAACAAATCCTCCTCTCCTTTTGTGAAACACGGGTCGATAGTAATGATTTTCATAAAGCGACACCTCGCTTTATGAGGTATAGGGGTATGCAGCGGCATACCCCTTCTTTTGATAAAACTTTCCTAAAGTTTTTCATTACCTGAGAATCGCCTCTACCTTATCCATGATTTCTATCGCTATCTGGCGCTTGGTTCCTGAAACCCGCTTCACCGCGTCATCAATAATATAAACCTCGTTTTCTTCCGTTCCCATGCCGCCACTGGATACATCGTTTGCCACAACCATGCTGAGCTTTGATTCTTCCATGGACTTTTTCGCAAGTCTTACCAGTTCGTCTTCTGTTACGCCGGTTTCTGCTTTAAAGCCGATAATCTTAAGTTCCGGGTACTTTGCGCGCGCTTCCCTGATGAGTTTTGGCGCAGGCTTCAATGTAAGTGTGACTTCTTTGCCTGACTTTATCTTATTCTTAGAAGGGGTAACCGTGAAATCCGATATCGCCGCTGCGCTGATAAGCAGGTCGTATCCTTTGCCCAGCTCTTCGACTACGGTATCTGTCATATCCTTTGCGCTCTCGGCATTGAACTCGCAAATTCCCTGAATTCCGATACATCCTCGATGGACAAGAGTGACATCTGCGCCTCTCCTGAAAGCCTCACGCGCAAGCTCGATTCCCGTCTTTCCCGAGGCGCGGTTGGTAAGTATTCTTATAGGGTCAATCGCCTCCGCAGTTGCGCCTCCTGTGATAAGGATGCGTTTTCCTGACAGCGATTTCCCGCCAAGTGCCCTCTCCACTCGGAGTACGATTTCTTCTTTTCCTGCTATCTTTGCTGCACCTTCCTCCATTATCGGATTTATGAACTCCACCCCCAGTTCTGTGAGTTTCCCTGTATTCTCAATAACTATAGGATGGTCGTACATGGATTCATGCATCGCAGGGACAATCAGTATGGGGATTCCCGAGCCGAATACTGTTGTCGCAAAAGTCGTGACAGGCGTATCGTCGATTCCGTGTGCTATTTTCCCTATGGTGTTTGCAGTGCACGGCGCAATCAGCAAAAGAGAAGCTTCTCCTCCGATACCGCAGAATTCGACATGCTCGACATAGCCAGTTATTTCGGTAATTACATGGTTGCCCGTGGCATAGCGCATGGCTTCTGGATGTATGATTTTCTGCGCCGCCTGTGTCATGACTGCATGCACGCTTGCTCCATGCCTCCTAAGTTCCCTTGCCAATTCAACACAGCGCACTGCTGCTATGCTGCCTGTAATTCCAAGGACGATGGTTTTGTCTTCGAGGGAACTTGATGACTGGATTATTTGAGTGCTCATCACTTTCTTTTACAGTGTAAAAAGATAAGAATGTTTGTATCTGGCAAGGGCAAGGATAAAGGTAAACAGCACTGCAAGAACACAAAGGCAAGAAGCTAAAAGGACAGCAGGGCTTGAAATCAGCCGTATGCACGTCTAAAAGATTACGTCAATTTGAATGATACAACGCATCAGCAAATGAGACTTTCATGCTCACAGGATTGGGCTGATGTGAAACATCTGAAAGCTTAGCCATACATTTTTTCATACATTTCGTGGGGATCTTCGGGTTTAATCTGTTTCCTCAGGGCTTTGATATGTTTCTCCACCCTCTCAGCTTCCATATACAGCGGCTTCAGGTCAATCTCGATGGTAGGTATAAGCTTATCAATAACATCTATGACTTGAGCAGCAGCCCTGGCGTCAGAGATTTCCGCCCCCCTCAGTGAAAGGGGCACAATCACATTATAATTCCTTATTCTACCCTCGTTGAGCAACACTCCTGAAATGCCGGATATTATGCTGTGGAGCAGCGGCTTTAAACCCAGTCTTTTTATTTCCTCTCTGGCGGCATCCGTGCTTCCGATACAGAAGAGATCAATCCCGGCTTCCTCGACTATTAGAGTCTCGGGAGAAATTATACGGGTGCAGCCTGCCTCCTCAGCAAAGGAGAGCATGGTTCTGGCAATGGCTCTTGCGAATTTGGGGTGGGGGGTAAACTCTGAAACAAAGACTACAACTTTTGCCTGAGCATCCGCATATATCCTCGCGGGGAATTTGGGCTTGGAAGCATATATCATGCAGACCGGGGGGAATTCTTCAGAATCAATGCCGCATATCTGGTCGAGCTTTAAGACACTTACCAGATAACTTGCGACAATCATGTTAACCAGCCCGCTTGAAGGAAAACCGTTTATCACTGCGGCGCCCTTTAGATCCAATTCTTTATACTTATGCATAGTTATTTCCATATAAATACCCCATATGTCGTAATTTCAGGCTTGTAAGACTGGCTTGTCTCAAAAACCACACCGTCTCATCCATGCACTTTACTGCTTAATCTATTAATAACTTTTCGATTCAGTATTCTACAATTCAGGATTTGAACGCCATTAAGTTTATGAGAATCTACCGTGCAATTTTTGACAGGCGGTGTATTCTCTTTACCATGTTGGGATGCGTGCTCATGAGTTCCATGAATTTATCTGATGTGCTGACGCTAATCTTTTTGGTAGACATCATCATCAGCTCATGCTGGTCTATCGTCCCGCTCCTGTCCTTATCAATTTGAGAAAGCTCCCGAATCTCGGTCAGAGCCCGTGACGGGTCGTTCACGAAAAAGGCTTTAAGCCCCTCTACATGCTTCAGTTCATTCTTATCTACTCTGGCACTGCCATATACAAGCTTGTAAAGCGCTGATGCCATAGCATGAGGAGCATTGCCGAGTTTAACGCTCCTTTCATCAGCGTAGTATTCTCTTATTCTGGATGCATAGAGTACCAGCAGATTGGTAATCATGTACATCAGGAAGGCAAAAATTCCTATGACAACAGCATTCCCACGGTCGCGTCCTCCTGAAAACATGGTGCTCCATGCAATATACCACATTATCATAGGTATTACGCTGAGCGTAGTAATCACAGCAACATCCCTGTGCTTGAGATGAGCTATTTCATGCCCGATCACTGCTTTTAACTCGTCTGGAGAGAGAAGGCGCAGTATCGGGTCTGTTACACACACCCTGCCGTCGCTCTTCCACCTGCCAAAGGCAAAGGCATTTGGGATGGGAACATTTGCAATTCCTACACGCGGTTTTGGGATATTGGCTTTCTGCGCCATCTCTGCCACCATCCTGTGCAGCGATGGATACTCAGCTTCTGAGACATATTTTATTCCCATGCTCCATTCAACCATTTTTGGACCTATCAGGTATTGAATCAAAAGCATGACTGATGCAAGCACTCCGTAGAACATAAACGTTCCAACACCCATGGAGCCTGCAACGACTGCTATCATTGCATACACAATAGCGAACATCAATCCGAGCAATAAATATAATCTAATCTGAAGCCACATTTTTTCACCTAATCCTCATATCGACAGTATAGTTTAAATATGTTGTCATAATTACTAATAAAA
>CAYSLW010000141.1:4525-5975 GCA_964431955.1 uncultured Candidatus Methanoperedens sp.
TAGGAGATAGCTGCTGTGGTTCGCACAGGGCGCTGGTCAGGGGTGTAAATATTGCTTCCAGAAAGGTTGTCCGGGATGGTGCTGTGGTAGGGGGCAACTTGAGGCTGATAGGCTCGAAGAGGTTGCTGTTGAACATATAGAATTCGCTTCTTCTGTTGTGAGAACCAATATCCTGCTTGCTGAATCGTATCGATTGATTAAAAGGCATAGCTGAAGTTTAACTCATTATTACAAAATATGATAAATTATTTAAACTTGCAGCACAACATAGATTTTTATGAAACTAATCGGGAAAGGTAAGGCAAAAGACATCTACCTTGCTGATAACGACGACATAATCTTCGATTTTACAGACAGGGTCACAGCTTTCGACGGAGCAAAAAAAGCGGAGTACCCTCATAAAGGAAAGGTATGCTGCAGCCTGGCAGCCTACTGGTTCAAACTACTTGAAAAAGAAGGAGTGCTCACTCATTTTAAAGAGAAAATAGGTTCTAATAGGATGAGGGTTGCAAACCTCAAGATACTTCCTGTCGAGGTTATATGGAGGAACTACGTAGCAGGCTCGCTGTGGCGCCGTTATGAAAAAGGCGAGATAAAACTGCCTGAGGGCACAGACACAAGGGAAGGCGCTCCAATCCCCAACGGCATGCTCGAATTCACGACCAAGTTCGAGGCAGTGGACAGACCAGTGAACACAGAGGAAATCCTTAATTCGAAATGGATGATAGAAGATGAACTGATATATATTGGCGAGATGACACGAAAAATCAATGATATCATGTTCTCTCGCCTCCTGCAGAAAGACATAATCCTTGCAGACTTCAAAATAGAATTTGGAAAAACGCCCAAAGGCAAGATACTTCTCGCAGATGAAGTAGGGACGCCCGATGGCTGCAGGTTCTGGGACAGGCAGGCTTATATCAGAGGCGAATTCCTGAGTTTAGACAAGGATGTATTCAGGAAGAACAAAGGCGATCTATCTGCAGCCTATCTTGAAATTTTTAAACGAATAACAAAAGATAAAATTTTGGAATGATAGAGATAGACGAACTGACAAAATGGATTTTGAGCGTGGATAGGAGGGTACTGGTAATGAAGGAAATCCATGGGAATGAGTTGATAAAAGCCTCCGAAATTTCGAAAAAGACAGGCAGGTCGCTGCAGAACATCAGCCGTGCATTGAGGGAACTGGAAAAGCAGGGTCTAATCGAGTGCCTCACACCCGAGAAACATACATGGAAGAGGCATATCCTGACAGAGAAAGGTGTGAAGGTATCTGAAAAGCTCAGGGAGATAGAGCATGAA
Organism: uncultured Candidatus Methanoperedens sp.; assembly: GCA_964431955.1. Lineage (GTDB taxonomy): Archaea > Halobacteriota > Methanosarcinia > Methanosarcinales > Methanoperedenaceae > Methanoperedens. The sequence goes on from CAYSLW010000141.1 coordinate 5,831, forward strand.
TGAGACGGGCGAAAGAAAAATGTAATCCATATGCCCCCATACAGGCTGGGATTGGATAAATGTTATTACGGGGCAGAAGTAGGATCAAAAGCGATTTACAACTTTTTGAAGAAATACCAGCCAAAGCTCTCGCTCCATGGTCATA
>CAYSLW010000142.1:0-5893 GCA_964431955.1 uncultured Candidatus Methanoperedens sp.
AAACGCCGATTCTTGACAGGTCTTGCTCCATAGGAAATCTCCACTAATAATTATTGCGGTTATGTATAATCTTTTGCATTTTTTATAGAAATCTTGAGACCTGAAGGGTAAGGTTTATTAGTTAGTAACACTTGTATGATAAATTGTACTACTAAATATGAAATAATTTCATATTAGTATGCCAAAGAGGTGATTAAGATGGAAAATACTATAACAGAAAGTCTAAGAAAAGACGTAGAGACGGTTGTGAACGATGCCGTGGACAAAATATACGAGGACGCAAGTGAATCCAAACCATTCGCAAGTGGAACGAAAGTCAGAGACGCCTTCAACTGGGCAATGGAGCAGATTAAAAACCAGTATGGCATGGGTTACAATGCTCTGGCAATTCTGGATGTGATGTATCCAAAACTTGGTCCTCACGAACAGAAGCTGCTCGCCATGCGGATACCGTGCGGCGACGCCATGGACTGGTAAGGAGTGGGCTTATCGGGGGGATGCTGTTCCCCCCACCTCCTATTAGATGGGGATTACATGAAATTAACAAACACGCAAGAAGAAATTATTAGTGTACTGGTAGACCTGTATGAAAAAACGTGTAGAACAGTAAAGTGCGAAGAAATAGCAGAGGGCATTCATAGAACCCCTGGAACTACAAGAAATAAGATGCAGGTTTTAAAAAATCTTAAACTGGTAAAAGGCGTGCCCGGTCCAAAGGGTGGGTACCTGCCCACTGGTCTTGCTTACGAGCACCTGAAGTTCAGCCAGGAGACTGAATTGGTTCAGGTATATCATAACGGCGAAATAAGCAGCGCAATGCTGAAGGAAATCCAGCTAAAACTTCCAAACAGCGGCGTACTGCATGTTATGGGAGACATAACGGATTTTAAAATCGGAGATAGAATAAATATAGCTTCAAAAAAGCTCATTGTCCTCGGCAGAGTAGTGGGAAGAGACGACCTGAATAATTCTCTGCTGTCATCGATAGAAATAGCATTTCTAAATTCATGAAGTTTAAAAAAATAGAATGAAAAATAGGAAAACTTATTTCTTAAACTCGGTATAGCCGCACTTACCGCATGCAAGACGGTTCTTGTGTTCCCCGAGGAAGACCCCGGGTCCGCATCTTGGGCATGACGGCTTAATCTTTTTCGCTTTATTCCCACTTATTTCATAAAATTTGTTTATTGCCATTAAAATCACTTCTTTTCAGGTCCTTCCTTGACCCTGGGCGCATCCCTTGCAATAAGATGCTGGTGAGCCAATTGTTTCAGGCGCTCCTCGCTCTGGTATATACAAGCTGCTCCATCTATTTCCTGTTTCCCGAAGACTGTGTTAAGATGTTCTATCACAATCAGCTCCGGCTTTGAATTAAGCAGGGCAGCAAGTTTATTCTTTACTTCTATTCTTGAGGGGGTTGATTTGTTCTTTACTTTTAGTGAAATCTCGCGTCTGTTCAATATTGGATTTGTCTTATCTTTGATAATCTGAACTTCCATTATTTTTGCTCCTTGCATTTCATTCTATCAAGCAATGATTGTATTTCTTTCTTTTTGTTCTCGGTCACCCGAACAAGTACCGCCCCTTTGTCAGGCAACCCATATATAATTACTGATGAAAGAGGCGCCATAGCTATCGCAGGCAGGGCTGCCAGGTCTTCTTCGCCTTTTACAAATATCCGTATCGGCTTGTCTGAATCCATAGCATGGGAAACCTCCTGCAAGAGTTCTTCTGTTATTATTCCGGCCGGATTTTCAACAGTTATGGTTTTGAATTTGGCATGCCGCGTGCCCTGCATTATTTTATCCGAGGCTTGACCGCGCTTTGTTCTGTCATCCACGAAGGATATGTCGGGAATCAATCCTGCGCTGAGAAGATTGAAGGTCACGATATCCCCTACAGAAATTATTTTAGTATAATTATTTAAATTTTTGATTATCAGTTTTGCAGTCTCAATACCGTCTCCTGTGTAAAGCTCACCGTGGAGTTTTCGAAGCTCTTCTCTTAACTCTTCCGGGAGACAGTATCTTTTCAAGCCACCCACCCATTTGGACAGTAACCTACTGTTTTTCTTATCTCAGACATCCTGATACTCAACTATCAATTTCCTATATTAATATCTTCCCCCAAAAAAATGCCAGTATCTAATGAAAAAAGTTGCACTTCAAGCACAGACCTATCTTGAAACGACTTTTTTACTTTGCATCGTATGTAAAGTCATGTTTTTAATACAACCTTCAACCTATAGCACAACGGCAGGCTGAAACAATGGTAGAACCCTCGGCACCCTCGATATTTCTGGTTTTCTTAGCAGGCATAGTGACCATACTCAAGCCGTGCTGCCTTCCCCTTGTGCCTGCGATATTCTCAGGCTCCACGGGACACAGGCTTCGTCCTTTAGCTATCGTCTCTGGACTAACGCTGTGCTTTACCACGATGGGCGTGCTGGTATCTGTTTTCGGCGCCACCTTTGGAGCTTTTGCAGATACTTTGCGCGGCGCTGCGATTCTATTTATCATAAGCATGGGTGCAGTGCTTTTTGACGACGATATAAACATGGAGTTTATAAAAATTTCAAGCGCAATAACGCGGGGTATAAGGCAGTATTTTGGCGCTTTGAGCGGATACTCATCGATAAATATGCCAGAAGGTGGAATTGCCGGAGGCTTTTTCCTTGGCATGTCGCTTGGCATCCTCTGGATTCCGTGCGTCGGACCAATACTGGGTGCGGTGCTGGCGTACGTAGCCTCTGTGGGCAATATTCCCTACGGCGCATGGATGCTGTTCGTATATTCCGTGGGCATGAGCCTGCCAATGTTGTCCATAGCCTATTATGGCAAGAAAGTCACCAGCAGGTATCAGTGGTTCGTGAGACGCGGACCTGTGCTTAAGAAGCTCTCGGGACTTGTGCTTATAGTGATTGGGATTATGCTGCTGTTCAATATAGATAAACTTATGATCAGGGCGCTTTCCCCTTATTTCCCGACCACGGTTTATGGGATATAAAGCCTGAACTTTAAGTATTAGCTACCAGTTTCCTGCAAATGCGTGATTATCTTGACATCAAGGTTGTCCAGTTCCACCATTGTTTAGCCGCCTTTTTTGGGTTTCACAGCCATTATCAGGATTATCCCAAGTGCGAACAGCAGGATGCCAATCCATACGAAATCAATCGCAGGTTTTATTTGCAATGTTAGAGGGATTATTCCGCCACTCATACCTTGGAAAATCACGTACACATCTGTTCCTGTTATGGTGCTGTCCACCATCGGGAATGTCCCGCTTCCGCCTTTTCCCTCAAGGTATTCAGCTACGCCGCTCCCGATTTTCCTGTTGCCCTCATAGACCTCAAGTTTGACGCTCTGGACTTTATATTTGCCCGATACATCCAATTCATCGGCATGTGTGACGCTGAGCACAGGCTGTTCAAAACCAGACATTATCCTGCCGCTCACAGTCAAGCCGGTATCCTTAGGTATGGTTAGATTTTCCTGGAATACCACCCACATACTGCCGGAATCATCAGTAAGTTCCACGAGAGTGCCATGTCCCTCTAAGGAATCTATGTTGGTAACCCTACCACTTATTTTTACTGTTTCTTTTTCAAATGATGAAGGATTAGCAAGCACCTCTCCTATTGGGGTTCCAGGATAACTTGTCTCTGTCAGGCTGCGGGTTGAATAATCCACAATTCTTATACCATAATTATTTCCTATATCCACAAGCTGTCCTTCTGCTGCAAGCGGTATATTGATTCCCTGTATTTTCTGGTCTAAGGTAGAGCTTACAACCGCTCCAAACAGTATTAACACAACCGCAATATGCACCGTTGCCAGACCGGCACTTTTAATCCTGACCCTCAAGCTGGTGCTGCGAAGGTGTGTTTTGATGTATCCATAAACTGTCGATGCTGCATATATCAATGGGGGAAAAATGGAGAGTAAAGAGATGTTACCTATCAGCTTATATATCGACGGCTCTCTTATCCAGAAGGGGCTCGTGTGGTCAAGCACATAGAAGTTCCCTATGCGTGGTAACATGAATATCAGTGTGAGCGCTGCCACAGTAAACAGGGTTTTTTTCTGCTTTTCTTTATCTGATTCCTTATAATTCAAACAGAACCCAAGTGCTAGAAGCAATAAGATTGCGAAAGGATAGCTCCATACATTGAAGAAGTTCTTGGTATCGGAGGCTACTCCCACTTTCAAACCCTGCGTAAGCTGAATAAACACGGGGAAGGTGATGCCCCAGAAAGAGATGAAAGCCAGCACAACGAATAAAAGCAGGGTAACATAGAAGATGTTTGCCTTACTCCAGAAACCCCTGTCTTCTTCTACCTTCTCGGGCTCTTCAAAATAGCGGCGCATGCCAAGAGCGATAGAAACAAGCGTGGTAATCAGGGTTGCCGCGAGAAGCAGTGAGCCTGTGGAAGCTTCACCGAATGCATGAACCGAGTTGAAAAGTCCGCTTCTAACAACTATGGCTGCATATAAGACTAAGATGAAGCTAACTGCTGCCAGTACTGGTGCAGCAATCGAGAAGGCTGTTTTATTCTTCCTGTGAAGGGCTGCAGCATGCATAAAACCCGTGAGTGTGAGCCATGGAATAAGAGACGCTGTCTCAACAGGGTCCCATGCCCAGAACCCGCCCCACCCTAATACCACGTACGCCCAGACGCCGCCCACAGCAATTCCCATTCCTAAGATTAACCAGGTAAACCTTGCCCACTGCCTCCCCAGTTCCTCCCAGCCGTCCTCTTTTGTGAGTAAATACACTATGGCTGCTGCAAAAGGTATGGTCATGGTTGCATAGCCTATGAACATGAGGGGAGGATGCACTATCATCCAGAAGTTTATGAGAAGCACATTCAGTCCGCTGCCGTCAGCGGGCACAAAGCCCAGCGGCACATTTGCCAACTCGTAAATGGATTTAAAGGGAGTCTGAATCAGTGTGAGCACTATAAAATAAATCCCTATTGCCAGTGTTATTATCTGCACCCTCCTTGCCAGGGGAGTTGCATGATTTGTGGTCTGCGCAAGCCATGCTGAGGAGAGGAATATCACCCATACCCAGAGAAGGTATGTGCCTTGCTGACCTGCCCATGTGCCGGTGATTTTATAGATTAAAGGTAAATCCCGGCTTGAGTACTGCCACACGTACTCGTAGGTGAAATCGCCCGTTACGAAATAATAGGTCAGGAGCAGGTAGGCAGTGGTGAGAAGCCCTGCTACTATTATGATGGCAGGAGAGACCAGCCTGGTTAAAAGTTCATTATTTTTCAGGTCTTTCAGTAACAGTCCCAGAAGCGCGGCTACGCCTATCGCAAGGCTGGCATAAAGTATTGCATTTCCGAAGGTTATCATATTATTTGCCCTTTACCTGGTCTCTAACCTTTGTGACTATGGGCAGGAAATAGTTAGCGTCCACAGCACCAGGTATTCTTTCAAGCACATCGCCCTTTCCGTCAAGGAAAAGCACGTAAGGAGGGTAGCTCACACCGTATTTGCGTGCCACATCCCTGTCAATATCAAGGTCCATTGCCACGAGAACATAATCTTTTTCCAGTATCTCTTTTACCTGCGGGTTGCCGAGCGTATCAGACTGGAATTTTATGCAGTACTGGCACCATATTGCCCAGAAATACACTGCGATTGGCTTATTTTCCTGCTGGGCTTTCTGCAATGAGGCATCAAGCGAACGCGACCACGTAAGACCGCCAAGGTAACTATTGTTTGTATCGCTCAGCTTGAAATCCTTGAGGGCGATGTTGTAAGAGCCGTATGCGAAGGAGATGATTAATATCAGCACAAGTATCGACAGCAGTTTTTTGGTTCTCATTTTGTGGTTCCTTATTGAGTAGAATCGAATATAAACGTATATGGTTGTGTCTTTA
>CAYSLW010000143.1:0-5883 GCA_964431955.1 uncultured Candidatus Methanoperedens sp.
TGATAACCTGAATCTTGTGGTTATCCAGAATGCGGTAAGAGATAGGGAAGGAAAGCTCAAAAGAAGAATAACAAATATAGCTGAACTTGTAGGATACAGTCCTGAAACCCAATCCATTAATTTCTTAGATGCCTTTATCTGGGATTCCTCGGATGACCATTTCATTTATAAGGCTGATAGGAACAGCTATCTCTTAGAAAAAAAAGTTGCCCCAAAGAAAGGAATATCCGAGCGGAAGGTAAGAGCCATCTATTCAAAAGTAGATAAATTGACAAATATCCTGAAGAAAGTTCACCAGGCAAAATTTACAAATTTTTATGATTTTTTTGGGATTGTAACCAAGGCACTGAAGGAGGGAGCACTTTCGAATGAAGGAAAATGAAACAGCAAGCCAGAAAAAAACAAATAAAAAAAACACAATCCAGAAAACAATAAGCCAGAAGGCTGATGAAGCCACGGAGTGGTTTAAAGAAAAAACGCTGCTTGAATTAGACCTGCTCTTTAGCATTACATATATGGCAGCCATTTCAACTTCAGATATAAGCAGAGCCCAAATTTTCGAGTTCGCCTCAGAAAGGAAGGAGTATGTCATTTCAAAATATATAAGAAAAGTATTTTTGCTTGCCAAAAACCTGAATTATGAGTACAGCAGAGCCTGCAAGGTCGTCTCTGAAAAATTAAATGATGGCATATCCAAGGACTTCTTTGGAAGGTTTTCAAATGCCATAAGCTCAGGAGAGCCTGAGAAGGTTTTCCTGAAGGAAGAGCTTGAGACCACGATGACAAAATATAAAAATAAATATGAAAAAGACATCGAAGTACTCAAGAAATGGATGGACGGATATAGTGCCTTGCTGGTTTCAACCACGCTTATAGTACTTATCGAGATGATATCCCTCGTGATATATAATATGGAGAATATCAATTCTCTGGTAAAAGCCACAAGCGTGATGGTGATAATAGTATGCTTTCTTGGTGTCTATCTGCTCTACAGGTCAGCCCCAAGTGACGTGAAGACGCACTCGCTTGAGGATAGGTCAAAAGAGCAGGAGAAAATAAGAACTCTTGAGAAAGTTCTTCTGCCAATCGCTTTTATTACTGTTATAATTTTAAATTATTATAATACTGGAATTGCTCTTATTGTTTTTTCTTTAATAATAGCTCCCATAGGTATCTTAGGATTAATCGATGACAGGAACATAGACAAAAGGGATAATAACTTTGCCCCTTTTATTAAAACATTGGGTTCGGTTGCAGGCGTGACAGGAACCACTATAAGTGCATGCATAGGAAAGCTTGAGAAAGAGAGCGTGGGTGTGCTTGAGCCTCTCATAAAAAAGCTCAAGACCCGAATGGATATAGGAATAGACGGGGACATCTGCTGGCGAAAGTTTGCAGGTGAGAGCGGAAGCGAGCTTATCAGCAGGCTGACAAAAATATTTCATGATTCTGTAAAACTGGGCGCAAATCCTGCAGAAGTAGGAAAACTTGTGAGCTTTTCAGGCTTGAGCATAAATTTATTGAGAATCAAAAGGGACACGACTACCGCAAGCTTTGTCGGACTTATGATACCTATGCACATAGCAATGACCGGGCTTCTGCTTTTTGTCGCAGGAATTCTTACAAAATTCAGTGAAATGATGAAAGAAAACATGCAGAGCATGGCGGCTGATATAGGTGATATACAGAGCGGTCTTGGCACCTTCAACGTCATAGGCAGTGGAAATGTGGATTTTGCCAATTCATTTGCGGTCACCACGGTCGTGGTAATAACCATCACAAACGTGCTGGCTATTAAATTTGCCACAGGTGGGCACAGGTATAAGTTATGCACCTATGGTGCTCTCTTATGTTTCCTGAGCGGTGTTGAAATACTGGTTGTTCCAAGAATTGCAGGCGTGATTTTCAGCGGAATATAATATGGAAAAAATAATAATTATTATAGCAAGTGTAATTTTTCAGTTGGTCTTAATCTATGCCATCAATAGATGGGGCAAGGAGAATAAAACTGAAGAAAGCAAAGAGATAAAAGAAACAGGAGAAGAAAGTATCCTGGATGAAAAAGCCATTTTGGGTGAAGAAGATAAAACTGAGAAAAAAGCTCCTGAATGTGATGAAAACAAAAACAAAGAAGAGGACGAGCTCCTGATTGCAGGGCTTGAGAAAGAAAGCAGTCTTGACAATAAGGATAAGGATAAGATTGGAAAGGACGAAGAATCCGAGCTTCTCAAAGAGCTTTCTGAAATAGAAGGCGGGGAAGAAGAAAAAGACCCGATTTCTGAGTACAGCACAGATGATAAGGCGGAGGATATACTTGGTGAGCTTAAAAATATCGCAAATAAGCTTAAAAGGAATAAAGCTTGAAAAAAATATTTTTTCCTTGCTTATTCTGATGTTAGTCGGATTCTACTGGCTGGGAGATTCTATAACCCTTGCGATGTATCTTTCAGGCTGTGATATTCCTATAAATTTTTTAAATATGGAGCTTAAAACCTTCCCTGCTATGATTGCTTTTCTCTTAGCAATAAAAGGAATATCCGCAGGAATTATAGTTCTTGTCTCAATGGTTATGTCAAAACGCTATCATCTATGGATTACAAGCTATTCAATACTTTTTGCATTCTCAGGATATGGCATAGCTCTTACATTTTTCAATATAGCCTTAATTCTGGGCATATACCAGGAACCTGACCCTGAGATAATATCGAGTATGCTGTATATTATACCTGGGGGCGTGGTCGTAAACACAGCCATGCTCTTAAAACATGGGTTATTTAAAAAGAAATTCTTTTTAGTTCTGGCTGTGCTTTTACTGGCAAATGCTGCTTCAGGTGATGTCTATTCCCATGACCCGCTCCAGAAGCTTTTTCTTAATACCTCTGAGCTTGAATCTGTTGAGGCAGGTAAAAGCGGGAGTCTTAAGATTTTGGTCGAGAACCGAGGAGACCCTGTAGAATACGTAAAACTCAGAATAAGCTCTGACTATTTTATTCTAAGTAAAAAAGAATATTTCTTTCCGGTACTTTACTCAAATATTACGCCTGTTCTCTTAGATATATATGCTCCTTTTTCATTTAGAGACAATGCGGATTTGGACTTGCATATTGAAGGATGGAACAAAAGCGGTTTTTATTATATCAACAACCTTACTAAAAAAATTAGAGTCAGGTCGATTGAGTTTTCAAAAAGTGCTCTTCCAAAAGAAGTTGTGCTGAACAGCAACCGTCCCAATATCACCATATTCCTGTATTTAAAAAATCCAACAGGTGAGAACGCATATGCCTATGTGGAGGACGTGTCCTTAAATACCACAAAAGAATGGTTTGTGAATATCGGAAAAGGCGAAAGCAAAACCTTAAAATGTGAAATAAAGCCCGCGCAGGTCGGGAATATAACCCTTCCGCCTGCGAAGGCATTCGTGAGCGCAGCAGGACTGAACGAGGTACTGTACTCCAACAAAAGCGAGGTTGTGGTGCAGGGCTCTATGATGTATCTTAAAAAAAGCCTTGAAAACAATACAGTAAGGGTGGATATAAAAAACATTGGCGACCTTGCTGCCTTCGCAAAAATGAAGGATGCTGTTCCTTCCGGGGTTGAAGTCTTGAATGGAAGCATAGAATGGAGCGGCATATTGCAGCCCCTTGCTTCCGCTGTGCTTGAATACAGCATAGCAATAAAAAATGGAAGTCTCAGGAGGCTTCCACCAGCGATAGCCCTATACACCGATGCGGAGCAGAACCGTGGGGTTAGCGAATCCAACAGCGTGGCTATTCCCTCCCCTGAAGCTGCGCATGAGATAAAAAATCAAACGAACAACAGCAGTAATGGCAGTAATGCTAATGTAACCATCAATGCCGCTCCTTATGCTATTGCCAGGCAATCTGGAATGGCTCTTGTGGGAAAGCACATTCCAGGATTTGAAATATATATCGCTATGGTAGCACTTATGATGATCATATTGCTAAGGAGGAGGTTAACTACCACCTGACAGGTCGGGTGGCTTCCTGTTGCATCGGTTCTCTACATGAGACACATCGAGAGCCTCGAAACAATGATTATTATCCTCCGCTAACCGCCGGAAGTATCGAGATTTCATCCGAATCTTTCACAGCCGTAGAAAGACCGCCGAGATGCCTTATATCCTCGCCGTTTACGTACAGGTTGACAAACCGCCTCACTTCGCCTTTGTCAAGAATTCGCTTCTCAAAATCAGCGCCGTACTGCTCAACCAGTTTATCCAGCACAACCTTTACTGTTGTTTCTCCAAGTTGCAGTGTCGTTTCTCGAGCGTGTGTAACATTGCTCAATGCAGAAGAGAATCTTATTTTAACCATTTTATATCACCTTTAATGTGCAAGAATTGTCTCTTGCTTATGAATCTCAAGTTTTGGCGCTGTGAGCTGTTCAAACTCACTCAGCATGGGTTTTATCACAGGCGGGCGCTGTAATGATTTGAGCAGCGTATCCTGGGCTTTAAGACCGTTACCTGTAACATAGATCACCACCCGTTCATCCGGCTGGATATGACCGCTTTCAACAAGTTTCTTTAAACCTGCAACAGTTGTGCCGCCAGCGGGTTCGGTGAAGATGCCCTCGGTTCTTGCAAGAAGATGGATAGCCTCGATGATCTCGGCATCCGAAGGCGTTGCCGCATACCCTCCTGAATCCAGAATTGTCTTTTTAGCATAATAGCCGTCCGCAGGGTTGCCTATGGCTAAGCTGTGCGCCACGGTCTCATAGTTTCTGACCGGGACTACTTCGCTATCCTTCTGGACAGCGCATGATATGGGCGAACAGTTAAGGGGCTGCGAGCCGGATATTTTCACGTCAGCACTCTTAACGAGACCAACGCGTTCCAATTCCTTATACCCTCGCGATATGGCGCAGAGCAGCGCACCGCTTGCCATTGGAACCACAACATGGTCTGGTACTTCCCAGTCTAACTGCTCGGCAGTCTCATAAGCCAGCGTCTTTGAACCTTCAGTATAATATGGGCGGATATTGATGTTCACAAAAGCCCAATCGGGGTGGGAGTCCGCCACCTCGCTTGCGAGGCGGTTTGCGTCATCGTACGTGCCTTCCACAGCTATCACGTTGGGACCATAGACGAGCATCTGCACAATCTTGCCAAGCTCTATTGTGGCGGGGATGAAAATATAAGCAGGCAGTCCTGCCTTCGCGGCATGTGCGCCAACCGCGGCTGCAAGGTTTCCCGTGCTTGCACAGCCTACGGCTTTTACGTCGAATTCAATTGCTTTTGAAATGGCTACTGATGTTACCCTGTCCTTGAAGGAGTTGGTAGGATTCACCGACTCGTCCAGTATATAGAGGTCATCCAGACCGAGCGCTGCACCGAGGCGGTCTGCATGGTGAAGTTTATTGAAACCTGCGCCAAGGTCGATGCGTTTCTCTGATTCAAGGGGCAGGAGGTCTGCATATCTCCACATGGATTTCGGACCTGCGGCGATTTTTTCTTTGCTTATATGAGCGCAAATATAATCCCAGTCGTAATTGACTTCAAGAGGACCGAAGCATTCATAACAGGTATTCTGGATTACGGCAGGGTACTCGGCGCCGCATTCCCTGCATTTCAATCCAATGACGTGACTCATTAAACTTCACCGAAGCATAATACAGCATTACCCTATATAATATTTACCATGCGCGTAGATAACTACGGGTAATAAAATGTGGGAGATTTGTATTGCTCTAAAAGTTTATGAGAAACTTTATTACCCTGTGCAAGATGAACCTTGCCATCCGGGGAATTGATGCTAATGTTCAGTGGGGTGACGCTTTCCTTAACGATTTGCATAAAGAGCTGAAAGCTGATTTTATCCTTGCCAATCCACCTTTTAATGATAGCGACTGGAAAGGTGAACA